>JBGTBV010000069.1:0-11465 GCA_041749185.1 Daejeonella sp.
CTTAGTTTCATACCGTGTTTTTTAAAAGTTGGGGTTATTAATAAGTGCCAGATCGTGCATTTTATTATTATTGGCATATCGAGATCTGCGCAAACGAGGAACTATGGGAGATATTAAAATTCTGGCTCCCTACAGTTACACCGTTAACGTTGAGGTTTAGGTTAAAATTAATGGCACTCGAGCCATTCGGCTCCAAATAATCGAGATAAGCTATAGCCGTAGAACCGGACTGAACGAAACCTGATAACGTTACAGATGCTGTTCCGCTAAGTTTGACGGCAGTGGAGGTATAAGTCTTGGAAGCATCCAGATTCGTATAATAAACAGTATAACGCACTCCGCACGTCGCATTATCATTACAACTTCCAGAAATTCTGCATTTCAAGCTTATACTAATAACCGGTGAACATGAACCATTAGCATTTGCATAGGCTTGGCCGTTAGCATTCACATCACTTTGAGCTTTCGCGTCAGCATCGGCTTGGCTGATAACCGATGTATAACTACCGGCGTTTACAGTATAGGTTACGGACGTGCCAAACGAATTAACCGGACAATCATTTTTGGTAAAATTTCCGCTTTTTACTACGTTGAGAAAAGTGCAGGTCCCATTATTATTAGCATAAGTTTGGCCATTGACATTCACATCGTTCTGAGCTTTGGCATCAGCATCAGCCTGACTAATAGTTGAGGAATAGCTTCCGGCAGCTACTGTAAAGGTAACCGCACTGCCCGTGCCGCCGGTGGCGCAATTGTTTTTTGTAAACGATCCGCTTTTAACCACATTGCTAAATGTACAAGTGCCGTTCGCATTTGCATAGGTTTGACCATTTGCGTTCACATCATTTTGAGCTTTGGAATCTGCATCGGCCTGGCTGATGGAAGAAGAATATGCTCCTGCCGCTACCGCATAGGTAACCGCACTGCCCGTGCCGCCGACCGAACAGTTGTTCCGGGTAAAGATTCCGCTTTTTGCCGCACTGGTAAAACTACAGGTGCCGTTGGTATTGGCATAAGTCTGACCGTTGGCGTTCACATCATTTTGAGCTTTGGAATCTGCATCGGCCTGACTAATGATAGAAGAATAGCTTCCGGCAGCTACTGAATAGGTAACCGCACTGCCAGTGCCGGCTACCGAACAGTTGTTCCGCGTAAAGATTCCGCTTTTAACCACATTGCTAAATGTGCAAGTACCGTTCGCATTTGCATAGGTTTGCCCGTTCGAGTTCACATCATTTTGAGCTTTGGAATTAGCATCAGCCTGACTAATGGTCGAAGAATAAGTTCCGGCAACTACCGTATAGGTAACTGAGCTCCCGGTTCCGCCAGTTGCGCAATTGTTTTTGATAAACGTACTGCTTTGGGCAACGCTTAGATAATTAACACTTGAAATATTAGAGATACTGAAGTTATCAAAGGTGTAAGTAACAGGTGTGGAAGAGCTCCGGTGGGTGGCATAAATGCCCGCAAACGCCGTACTGCCTGTCAGGCCCATGCCGGAGATGCCTAAGCCCGCACCGGCTACGCTTATATAGTTGGTGCCATCGGTCGAATAAAATGCTTCCGCCAGGTTCGTAGCCGGATCGACCACCACGCGGAGGCGCACCGTTTGGGCGTCAAGACCTGCGATGACTGCGGTAACTAGCAGGTCGGTGCTCGCAGATACATCGGCTACTTCTTTTCTGAACTCCAGTTTATTTCCTACAGCAACCAGCTTGAGAAAGGTTTTATCGTTCTGCCCTATCCAGATCCCTGCCTGCTGGGCGGAGGTTCCATTAAAAGGATTGATCAGCACCGTTTCTACCTGGTATTTGTTCTGCGAATCGAATTTGACCCCCAGCGTGTTCAACTGGTTATTATTGGTCAGGTAGGCGATGCCTTTGTTGCTCACTATTTGAAGCCGTCCACTGCCAAGTGTCAATTTCGAAGCCTCATGACCCGGCAGATCGTTGTTGGTGGGAGTGCCGTCAACCGAGAGACGAGCCCCTGAATAAGCATCAACCATCGTAAAGCCCGTTCCCTGGCCGGCCTTATCCACAATGGTACTGGCCTGGGCCTGATCAAACGTAAGGTTCAACGGTAAGCTGACCTGGATGGCATTGCAGGGCAGGCTGCTGAGCGGAAAACAGGCAACCGGGGCAGGCTCCGGCGCAGAAGAAACAACCGAAATAGTAAACCGATCAAACATAAAAGTGACCGGGGTGGATGAAAGCCTGTGGGTAGCAAATACACCTGCGAATGTTGTACCCCCTGTTAAGCCCATGCCGGTTGTGCTAAATCCGGTTACAGAATAGGCCAGGCCTACGTTGACATACGGGTTGCCGTCGATCGAATAGAAAGCTTCGGCAGTATTGGTTGCCGGATCAACTACCACCCTTAATTTAACCGTTTTGGTATCCAGCCCGGCAATAACGTCGGTCACTTTAACATCTTCGGTCCCCGAGGCATCGTTCAGCTCTTTTCTGAATTCTAACCTACCGCCTACAGCAACCAGTTTTAAAAAGGTCTGGTCATTCTGGCCAATCCAGATGCCCCCCTGCTGCGCAGAAGTTCCATAAAAAGGGTTGATCACGTCCGTTTCGACCTGATAGCTGTTCTGAGAATCAAATTTAACGCCTAAAGTGTTCAGCTGGTTGTTGTTGCTAAGGTAACTGATGCCTTTATTGCTCAATATCTGAAGTTGCCCACTGCCTAAAGTCAGTTGGGAGGCTTCATACCCCGGAACATTGCTGTTGGATGCCATACCGTCTACCGAAAGGCGGGTTCCTGAATATGCCCCGGCCATGGTAAAGCCAATTCCCTGGTTACTTTTATCCAGCAGCGAGTTAGCCAGCGGTTGATCAAAAGTAAGGTTGAAAGGTAAGCCGACCTGGATGGTGCTGCAAGCCAGCGTACTGGTCGGTGAACAAGGAACAACGGGTTCAGGCACTGGCGTTGAGCCGGTGGTACACTCGCTCTGCTGCCCTGCATAATTGTAACAGAATTCCTTCAGGATATTTCGGTTCTGGTCTTTGATGGACTTTAAGCGCTGAAAGTTATCGTACTCATAATACGTCGTCTGGCCTTTGGGATCCGTCTGGCTGGTCATGCCAATCAAAGGAGCAAAGGTGTAGGTGGTCATCTGGGCATCAGCGGGATGAAACTTAAGGTCGTCAAACCACACCGTTCCCCCACCGTTATTATCAACCCTCATATTAACCCGGGCAACATCCGCCGGAACTTTAACCTCTTTCTCTATAAACACCCATTTACCGGTTTCCCCGGTGAAAAGGTCATCCACATAACTAAAATATTCAGTCTCATTGGGCCTGCGCATGAAAAAGTGAAGCTGCGCAGATGGCCCATCGCTGTAAATCCAGCCCGAATACTTAAAACTCCGGGACTTGGTCAGGTTAATTTCTTTCCACTGGCTGCTATGACTGACAATTTCGCCAGTGCCGGCATTGATTATTTTACCCGACGATTGACCACTATGCCTCCTGCTGGTATCCAAAACCAGCTTCTCGTCAAAATCATTCAACTCCTCAAAGTTCTCGTGGTAGAACTCGTTGGTGCCAGCACCCTGTACCGATACTATAGGATATTGATTTTTATATCCCCACTGGTAACTGTCAGAAAGTGCATTTGCAGGGGTTGACTGCACTACCCGGCCTTGATTATAAGAGTAAGAAAATTTGTCATCATATCTTTCATCTTTAGTTAATGATGTATTGTTATTAATAACAGAAGTCTCTGTAAAGGACGGCGACGGTACGTTAAGATTAACTGTTTGAATTTTGGTAAGGTAAATACCGTCGGTAACAGATGGAGAATGATCGTAAATATTATAAACCGTGCTAAGCAAATTATTATTTTTCCACTTTGATGTTTCAATCAGCGCCAAATTATTTTGCTCCCTTAGTCTCAATATGGGACGTAATTTAGTATCAGCAGTAAATATAGCCTCTTGAAAACGGGCGTTAGATAGGTTATCAGAATTGGTAAAGTTGGCTTTTCTGTAATTTACGAAATTGATTCTCGCATTACTTAAGCAAACATCATTCAATACAAATGCACGGTGCAGGCATAATTTGTCACCAGTACATTGCGTCACACTATTTTGAAAGGTGTTCTGGCAAGAATTAAAGGCCGTTAAGTAGTTTAGATAACCATCAGAAATATTGTCCTGCGAGGAAACCCTAAAATCTGCGGCATACTTATACCGGGTTTCCAAAGTTTCACCCTTTGATGTATAATCAATAATCTTTGTCACCTGATGATGATATGGGCTTTGATATAATGTCTCCTGCTTGGTGCTGATGAGATTGCTACCCACGAACTGCCTTTTTTCAACAGTGCGTTTGGCTATTCTTGCTGTACTTAAATTGTATTTTGTATACAATGGGGCACCACCAGGAATATTTATATTAGGTACAATGATAAATGCAGGCGTTGTTATCGGGTTTGCGGTATATTCTGATGAATAAGAAGCGTCTGAAATAAGCGAATTACTTACATTATAAATCGCGTTATAAATTAAATCACCGCGGGTGTAAGAAAAAGGCTGGGGAGCCTCCGGGTAATTGGGCACCGATAAAGTACAGTTTACTTCAGGGAGGTTGACACTACGGAATGCGATATCATCGTGTTGATCATTAGCTCGATCACTGACATCAAAAATGGAAATAGTATAGCCATTGTCCTGCTGTACTGTTTTGACTTTTTGATATCCGATATGAGAGCCCTGCGAACTTCCTAAAGGCCGGATACTGGTGGGGGATTGTAAATAAGACAGGTTACCGGAGCTTAAACACCCATTTGGTGAATTAAACCCTATCTGTGCATCTTTCCATATATCATTCCTTACAATCTGAACAATCGCAGGTTTTCCGTAAAGAACACCCGAGGACAAATTGCTCCCTGGTTCATTATAGTCGTAGGAGGTAATTATATCGGGGCTTCCAGCAAAGCCCTTCTGGATTATTTGTTTAATTCTCAAACCCCCTACAATAGCGTTCGTGCTTACTACGGAACCATCCAAAGTATAAATAGTGAGCTCGGCACCATTTCCACCCTGAGTTACTGATTCCTTGATAAGCTCAAAACTGTAGGTTCCGGGAGTATAATTCCGTGTAATTTCAAGGGATTGGCTCAATGAAGCCTCAAGACGATCCAAAAGAACATTGTTGGCATCTCTGATGTTTAACACCGCCTTGCCGCCGATTGCTGTGTTCCTTAATTTAAAAATATGAGTTTTTGTATCTATGAAAATCGGAAACTCCTGCGATATAGTTTGCCCTTCTCCGCCACTGAAACCAACTGTTACTTGCTCATATGTGGTTCTGGTTCCGCCCTGCGCATATACAGACGTATAATATTCATTAGCCTCAAAGTCGTAGCCGGAGGTTCCTCCTGTAGGGTAAGTAATTTGCCTGATGGTTCCGCCCCTCATGGCGGGCCACACAGGTTCCCGGTAGGCACCCGGTACTGCTACCCCATTTTTAATAAATGTGGATACAACCTTTGTGTTGTTTACAATACCGTTGATAAAGCCCCAGTGATCCTGCCCAAAACTTAATCTCCTGGGGACTAATTCCTGAAAGTAATCAAATTTATAGGGTAGCCCGATTGCGGTTCCTGCGCTGTTAAACTCCTGTAAACTAAGTAACTTCAATCTTTTTTTATCACTCGTTATACCTGTCATATCCTCTGTGGTCAACGGTGTTACATTATCAACGAAATAGTCATAGAGCATTTTATAACTCTTGTTAAGAATTCCAGTGTTTTTGTCAACTATATTGATCTGGCCCAATGCCTTGGATGTTGTGTTTGGCCTGTCGGCCATATCAATAATACTGGTACTTGAAAGGTCTTCGCGTGGAGAATTATTTAACACAAAACTGACCTGGCCATTGCTAGTGACAATATTATCTAGTACTACCCCCCTAACAAAATTTTTTATCACGTCATAGCCACGATCCCCTTCTATGCCTTTTCGAAATGCAAGCATGTGATAGCTGTAGATATCTGGTTGATAGTTAAGGGCAATGCTAAACTTACTGTCCGGCGATTCCACTTTATTCAGGTACCAGCTTGAGATCACTTTGTCAAAACCAATTCCGTTCCCTAAAGTCATCAGTCTGCTAAATTCCACAGGATCGACATCGGTCGTGGAGGGGGTAGCTCCAAAATGATACTTGACACCGTCTGGAGTTGTTAACATAAATCCCTGGATACTTTCAGATGTATTGGGATAATCATACTCAATTTTGATGTCCTGCTCGGGAACCAGCATTGGAGTACGATCATCATTAAAATAAAACTTTCCTGAATACCCGTTAAAATTGAAAAAGAACAAATCCGGTTCCGGATCGCGTTGGCCATTTACAAAATATTGATTATACAACGTAGCATACCCTCCGGGGGTATCATCTGTATCTGAATACCGGACTGGGTCAACTAGGTAATTATTATACCCATAATCACTAAAGTGGCCATGGGTTTGCTGATTATAAATTGTACCCCGTTCATCCGGCCCGCCTCTTACCGTCCTGGTAATTACACCTCCGGCATTCAATGACCATCCTGCCCCGACCCAACCTGAGGGTTCCATTGTTTTTAGCCCGGAAGCATGGTAACTCAGGCTGAGCGGCATTTCTAATGGGCCTTCCTTTAATGTATACATCGGAATAGATATTTGGGGAATACCGGTATGAGCACTTACGGGAACATCAACATACTTAGCTAAGGAAGCAGCTGAAGGAGAGGCAATTGAAACTTTATTGTAAGTGTCTCCGAGATTTTGGGCTAAGGAACTAAAGTGAGACGCCCCTGTAATCAAGAGGATCAAAAAGATAATTTTAAAGTTTGCTTGTATACTCATAACGTGAATTGGCTTATAATTTTTTATAATTATCTATCTAAAATACCGGTGCGCACTGCAGCGCCATCGCAGTGATGTCATTATTTATTTTTAATTTTCGATTACAGATTAAAAGCTAAATCGAAGCTGCTTTTTATGCAGATAAATGCTGGTCCATCTAACCGTGAAGAAGAAATGCTCTATGGAATATGAATTTCATCTCGTCCGATAAATTGCCCACGGCAGAGTAATCGTAAGAATTAGAATTCGCTCAGGAGTGAAAACCTAAATTGAGGGACGAGGCTTGATAAATCTCAGAACAGAACGTCAAACTTTTTTATTTGGAAATCATTAAAATAAAACATCAAAGTTTAAACAGATGTCTAAAAGCTATTACTCATCTGAAACATCGGCAAATACATGGCAATCAGAATAACACCAACCACCAACCCAAGAAATACGATGATTAAAGGTTCCAGAAGGCTGCTGATTGTGTTTGTTCGATATTCCACCTCTTCGGTGTATTGCTGCGAGATCTTTTCGAAGAAATAATCCATCCGGTTCACTTCCTCTCCTACTTTAATGAGTTGAACCAATTTAGGAGGGTAAAATTTGAACTGTGCCAAACTAGAATGCAACGAACGACCATTAAGGATGTCGTTTTCTACCTGAACCAAAGAGGATTCAATGGGGTAAAAATCAATCATTTGTCTAACCAGCGAAATGGCTCGCAATAAGGGAATTTCCGTGCTGATCAAAAGCCGCATGGTGTTTGAAAAGCGGGCTAAGTAAATCTTTCTGACAATTTCACCAATTACAGGTGTCTTTAAAATGATGATGGAAAAGGCCCTTCTGTACCACATGGCCTTCCTGTTGTAAAACAGAAAGACAATGATTGAAAGCAATAGAATGAAAAAATAGAGAAAATAAGCATCAAAAAAAGAGGAGACGTTTAATATGGTCGCCGTGATCCAAGGCAACTTGCCGCCGAACCGCGTGAACACATCCGCGAACATGGGGACAACAAACTGAATCATGAAAAAGACCGCTCCTAAAGACGTGAGTAGGACTATGCAGGGATAGGTTACTGCGCTTATGATCTTACGGCGTTGCTGAATCCTGCTCTTATAGAAAGCGGCCAGATCACTTAATACTTCGGCGAGCTTTCCAGTTTCTTCGCCAATTCGCATGCTGTAATACTCATAATCACTGAATTTATCGGATGTTTTGATAGCCTCTGAAAGAGCACTTCCGTTCATTACCAACTTTTTTATTTCACCGAAGATTACTTTATCTTTTGCTTTATCCTGATCGACCAATATTAGTTCAAGAGCCGTTTTCAAGTCTATTCCGCTTTGCAAAAGGGTGCTGATTTCCAGATAAAACGTCTCCTTCTTTTTATCCGAAATCTGCCCCGAACCGAATGAAATATCTTTGTTTAAAAAATCAAAAACAGATGGGTGTTCTTGCCTGACCTTAACAGCCCTTTTAGTTTTGTATCTGGAAAGATCTATAGAAGGCATCGCTTCTTATTAAATATTAGTTTGATATTCACTACCGAAGATAAAAATCGGCAGCACTATATAATTTTTGGTAGGAATAGTAGATGAGCTTTCCATTGGCATTTACCTGAAAACTGAGTTGATCAATCTTCTCTCCATTTGAAGCTTCCCTCATTTCGAATGTGGTTGCAGGGTTAATAATAATAAAATGCAGCGTATCTGTTCTTAAACCAAATTGATTCCGCAGGATATAGTCCGAATTAAATGAATAACTAATTATTCCGCTGTCCATTTTAAAACTTATACCCTCTGGCTCTTTATTAATTGAAACGGCTTTTGAAAAATCTTTTTTAAACAGCTTATCTGTTACTAGTAATTTTGCCAGAAAAATATTTTTCTTATGAAACTCCCGGTAAGACTGATTAATAATGGTAAATGCGCTATAAGTAATGGCGATACTGATTGAAGCAATAACCATCGCAACAGTCATTTCCATAATGGTAAAAGCCTTTATTTTTGTCGAAACCGATTTCTGCATGTGTTTATTCAACTGATTCTCTTTTTAAAATTTGCCTCATGCTCCCTATTATTTTCTGTTCCTGTTTTGCGGTAACTTGAAAAATAAACAAGTCTTTAAAATCTTTATATGGCGATAAAGTTTTTTGATAATAAATACTATCTAGTGTCACATTTTCCTCTTTCCAATTATTTGTTTCAACCGCGGTAAAAATCATTTGAGTCATTATACCTTGAACTTGCGTGTTAGTTACCGAGACGCCAGAAACAGTTATCCGGGAATAAATAGTAATAGCAATGGTAAACACAGACATGATGATGATCATCGCAATAAGTACTTCGGGCAAGGTTGAAGCCCCGACCTTTCTTCCAAACACTTTGTCACTTATTTTCAGACCCTTTAATTTACCCACTTTAGAATCTTATTATTTTGTATTCCGCTGTCAAAAATTGGCGAACTCAGGTAATACTTATTTCTGGCAGGCCTGTTTAATTCAATATCAATCAGATAGTTTTCGTACAAAGTTTCGGGCGTTTCAATGATGAACCGATTGCAGGACACCTTTCCGTTGATAGTTACGGGACTTTGTAGTTGGATAAACCCGGAGGAATAAATTTCTCCGTCAATCTTTGTGTTTTTACCCAACCTGATTAAGGTTTTCAACGTGCTGCTTTTGTTTTCATAAGTAAAAAGAACTCCGTTTATTCTGCAATCCCGACCAAGACTGATTTTCGGTTGCAGTTTACTGCTTTCTGCTTTTATGATTCCCAGCACCGAAGGATAATTTAATTCGACCTTATTTCCTGTCACGATAGAATCCCTTGCAAAGATTTGGCAATTGCCATTAAAACCGTCTTCAATAATAAAGGCTGGAGCACAAAGTATCACATCGTTTAAAACAGCGTTACGTAGTATAGTTACTACGGTGTCTGAAACAATAACGATATTACCCCTGGCTTCAACACTTCCTATCGCTGTCCCCGAAAAGTAAGTCTGCGTGCTGTTATAAAAAGAATTATTCATTTTATTAGGTATAGCGGCATGCTTTGAGGCATTCTCAAAAGTTAGAAGCGAAGTTATAACATCGTAAACAGCTCTATTAAACCCGGGCAATGTCGGCTTACTTAAGTGCTTTTCGCCTTTAACAAGTTCCTTTCCATAATAGGGTTTACCGTTTACAAACGCAGTCCTGATGCCCGCCTCGGGCAAATATGCTTTCCCGGTAATAGCTGTTGAACCACTTAAGGAAAGCGGACGGTTCTCGTCCGGAAAATAAAGTACATCCTGATCTTTCTGCGTATCAGTTCCTATAAAAAAAACCTTGTTCAGCGTATCTTTTTGAACAAACGATTTAACAACACCCATCTGATAGATTCCCCAATAATCCATGGAAAGGATGAGGCTATCCTGCTCCTCTCCAAAAAGGTCAACTTTAGTTTCCTTGTAACTCTTTGGGCTTTCAGATAATAAGATATTTATACCAGATTGGAGATTGGCTGATAGGTGATTATATCTCTGGTTTTTAAGATATTCTGAACGATAGAAATACGCCACCGTTATAAGAGTAGAAATTATTAACGCAATGATCAGCGATACAATCACCGAGGTGTACAATGCCGAAGCTTTAATCATTTTCTGGCTTCATGTATATATCCGCAAAATGGAAGGAAACATTCTGAGATTCCGGCCTCGCATAAGCACTTTCTGCGGAAACCTGCTTTCTGAACCTTACATGGAAGCAACCCTTTTCCTTATAATAATAACTTTCTGATTGCTTACAATAACAGATCGGAGCACCCAAATCCTTCATCATTTCCAGAAAATCATAAAGGGTTCGTTCAGATATACCGAGGCGTTTTGCCAGCTTTGAGGGGCGGCCAGTGGATCTTCTACTAATTAAAAAGTCAGCTAATTCTAAACGGGTAAAAAAGTGTAAAGCCATAGGGGCAAAACTTGGTTTAATTTAAATGTCAATTCCCCAAAAGACCAATTATGTGTGCGGCTGAAACTGATTAAATACCATCATTGTCAGTTAACTTTTGAACGTAAATCATCAAAAAAATGTTACATGAAATGAACTGATGTTTCGAAAATTATTAGGCTTCTTGCTCCTGTTTAATTAGCTGCTCCGGAAAGGGTTAGAAGGGAAAGAAATAGAGCTTTGAGGAGTGTTCTGCTATAACAATACAAATCGGGTCGCCC
This sequence comes from Daejeonella sp., assembly GCA_041749185.1. GTDB lineage: Bacteria > Bacteroidota > Bacteroidia > Sphingobacteriales > Sphingobacteriaceae > Daejeonella. The sequence continues at coordinate 11,063 of JBGTBV010000069.1, forward strand.
GCTTTGTTTGAAATTTTAGCTTTTAGCTTAACGTTTTGACTGAGTAGAATTGAGGGAGATTAAGAAGTGAAAATGCTGGAAGCAGGAGCGCCACCATGTTTTCAAATGCACAGTGTCGTGATCCGGAAAGCTCAGATCACGGCTTTTTTGGCTAATAAATAACGAAGCGCAGCTAAATTATTTATCAGACCCTCGGCTTTTTGTTGTGTGAACAATGAAGTAAAAAAATCTTGCTCATTCTCCAAGCCTTTTCTGCTCGCTCGCATGCCAACCACACAAGATTAAAAACAGTTGTTGAAAAAGACTGCCATGTTAAGGGCTGGATCTGTGGTAAATTAGGATATGCAAGGGAGAAAACACTATCAGGAAAAGCTTTTCACGAATTTCCATTTATCGGACAGAG
>JBGTBV010000070.1:0-7168 GCA_041749185.1 Daejeonella sp.
GTACCACAACCCCGAGTCCAATAAACGGGATTGGAGCGGCAGTCTCCTCTCGCCTAAGGCGAGATCGGGAGGCTACAGCGGAAAGCCCGGCGGGTGCAAGCGACAATTGGAGGGTTTTGCTTTCCAAATAAATCAATTCGACAAAAAAACCGGTTTCCTTAGCAGCGTTTACGTGTTGCACGGCTGGCGAAGCACTGGGTCTTAGTTATTGACCAATTGGTAGATATCTTCGGAACTCTGTCAGTCGGCAGATGTTGTGTTAGATTGGAATTGTAATCTTATCGCCGACCGGATTGCAAATCCGGACGAGCAGGTTGTTTACATTTTCACATATTTTGGCTTCAGTTTGTAACGCAGGAACCGAAAAAGCCCGGTTATCTAAAAAATTAAGTCGATCAGCCTTTTCGCTTCAAATTAAACACCGCTATCTCCGCCCTTGATCCAAAGCGCACCGGGATAGCCGTTGTGCCGATCCCTTTAGAAACGTACAATGGCGGGTCTTCGTCGCGGTACCAGCCCCGCACATAATTGCCGCTCCCCTGCGGTGTATAGGGAGCATATCCAAAAATAGTTACCTGACCGCCGTGGGTGTGGCCAGAGAGAACGCAGGCAATTGGTGTATCGCCCTTTTGAGCAATAATAATGTCTCGGTGGGCCGGACAGTGGCTTAACACCAGATGATGGTCAGCCGGTGTGTATTTTGAAATAGCCAGCGGGAAGTTGGCGTTGCCACTGTAAAAGTCATCAATACCGGTAATGGAAATGGTGGTTTCGTCAAAACGGAAAATCCGTGAATCGTTTATGAGCAATTCCCCGTTATGCTTTGCGTATACCGCTTTCAACTTTTCAATACTAATTCCCGGCGAGTATTCCCGGTTTCCCAATATGGCCACCTTTTTAATGCTCTGGTCAAACAGATCCAAATATTCATCAAACAAATCTATTTTGCTTCCGCGATCTACAGAATCTCCTGTAAAAACTATCAGGTCGGGATTAATTCTGTTGATTCGCTTAGCGAGTTGTTTGTGTTGTAATTTTATTTTCTGGAGATGAAGATCTGCAACCTGTACAACTTTGAGATTCTTTGAATCATCCTCCGCGTCGCCAAGGAAAAATTCATTTGTTTCGATAAAGAATTTTTCCAGCCACAAAGCGTCCGTTATGAGGGCAATGGTGGTTAAAGTAAACAGGTCAATTACAAATTTTCTTCTCGATACTTTTTTCATTTATAAAATAGTTTTGCCAAATCTTCAACCTCCTGATGCGGATCTGATACCCTGACTTCGATCATTGGTTAATTGAATGATTCTAATTTGGGCGTTTTAACACGCTGTCCGCTATATCTTTTTGTCTCGCCCGAGACGAGAAAAAAGGATGCCGCTCCCATCGTTAACGCACCCCATAAACGTGATATCTCTGCTCATAAAGTTTAAACCACTAAAAGTTAATAGAACTCAGGTTAATACTTCATTTTTAATTCAGACTGGTGCCAGGCGATAAACGCGGCCTGGGCTTCATTCCGCAACAATTGTTTAACCGGCAAACTTCGGTTTGCCATATCCAGATCAATTTCATCGTAAATAAATTGATCGTCAAAACCAATCCCGGCCGCATCTTTCTTGGTGTTTGCATAATAAATCAAGCCAATCCTCGACCAGTAAATTGCACCCAGGCACATTGGGCAGGGCTCACAACTGGTATAGATCACGCATCCCGTAAGGTCAAATGTGTTCAGCTTCTTACAAGCTTTACGTATTGCGGCAATCTCTGCATGAGCCGTAGGATCATTACTTGTAGTAACGGTATTTGCACTTTTGGCTATCAATGTCCCATCTTTAACAACAACGGCACCAAACGGGCCACCTAACGATTGTTTTACATTGCGTTCTGAAAGTGCGATGGCCATTTTCATAAATTTTTCGTGTTGCTCTTGCTCAGCCATAATCTGCGTTTATTTTTGCAATTTCCTTGTTAATAGAAAACCCCGGCCAAGGCCAGGGTTTGTTTAATAGCGATAAAACTTCTTTAGTTTTTTTCTTTTTTGTACGCTTCGTTAAGGCCGGCCACAACTTCTTTGGTTACGTCTAAGCTCTCGTCGGCAAACAAAACAGTGGGATTTGCTTTTGAATAGGTTAAAACCATTTTATAACCTTTGTCTTTGGCGTGTTTTTTTAAGAATTCTGATACCTTGTTGTATAATTTCTCATTTTCGGCAGCTTCCTCATTGGCTAACGCATTACCTGCATTCTGATTGAAGGTTTGCAGTTCCTGTTGTTTTCTGGCCAAACGCTCTTCGGTTGTTGCACGCTGCTCGGCGCTTAATGTTCCCGCGTTTTGCTGATAAGCAGCTACTTCACGCTGAAAAGCGGTTCCTTTAGCGGTGAGATCTGTTTGCGCTTTTTTAGATTTAACTTCAAAACTTTGCTTAATTGATTTAAAGTAGTCGTAATTATTTAATAACGAGTCGGAATTTACGTATACAATTAATTCTTGTTTTTTTTCTGTAGCTGGAGTTACAGCAGATTTAGGCTGCTCATTCTTGCAGGCAAATACCAAAGCCGACAAAGCCATAACGGCAGTAATTTTAGTAAAAGTTGCCAATATTTTTTTCATGTTTTTTTAAAATTTAGGCAAATATAAACTTTCATGCCAAGTATCCCAATCATTTAACGGATGTTAACGTTTACCGCTTTTTGTTGTGGCTTATTTTCTCCACATATGCCTTAATCCGGCTAAAAATGGTTATTTTTGATACTTTGTTGTTAAATTAAATATGAGCGAAGAAACAGAAGACAGATCCAATTATTCAGCGGATAATATACAGGTTTTAGAGGGTTTGGAAGCGGTACGGAAACGCCCTTCCATGTACATAGGTGATACCGGCTTTAAGGGTCTGCATCACCTTGTTTATGAAGTAGTAGATAATTCTATTGACGAAGCGCTGGCCGGTTATTGTACAGATATTAAAGTAACCATTCACAAAAACAATTCGATAACAGTTGAGGATAACGGTCGCGGTATTCCAACGGCAATGCACACCAAAGAGAAGCGTTCTGCTTTAGAGGTTGTAATGACGGTTTTGCACGCCGGTGGTAAGTTTGATAAAGACACTTACAAAGTTTCGGGCGGATTGCACGGTGTGGGCGTAAGTTGCGTTAACGCATTATCCATCCATTTAGCAGCGGTGGTGCATCGCGAAGGCAAAATATTTAAGCAGGAATACTCCTGCGGCAAGCCACTTTTTGATGTGAAGGTAATTGGCGAAACCGACCAAACCGGAACTATTGTAACTTTTCTGCCCGACGACAGCATTTTTACCCTCACATCCGAATATAAATTCGATACTATTTCGGCACGGCTTCGCGAACTCGCATTCCTGAATAAGGGAATCCGGTTATCGCTTCAGGATGAGCGTGAAGTGCTTGAAGATGGCAGTTTGCTAAGTGAGGAATTTTATTCTGAAGGCGGCTTACGCGAATTTGTGAAGTATCTTGACGGAACACGTACCGCAATAATCCCCGAGCCAATTTATCTGGAAGGTATTAAGCAGGGTATTCCGGTAGAAATCGCTCTTCAATACAATGATACCTATGCGGAGAATGTGCATTCGTATGTTAACAACATCAACACCCATGAGGGCGGAACGCATGTGGCGGGTTTCCGTCGCGGTTTAACGCGAACTTTGAAAGCGTACGCTGAAAAGTCGGGGTTGTTAAAAAACATGAAAATTGAGATAACCGGAGATGATTTTCGTGAAGGTTTAACGGCCATTATTTCTGTAAAAGTTCAGGAACCTCAGTTTGAGGGTCAAACCAAAACCAAGCTTGGAAACAACGAGGTAATGGGCGCCGTAGATATGGCTGTGGGCGAAATTGTAGGTAATTTCTTAGAAGAGAACCCAAAAGAAGCCCGGATTATCGTTAATAAAGTCATTCTGGCGGCAACCGCCCGTGCCGCGGCCCGTAAAGCACGCGAAATGGTGCAGCGCAAAAGCGTAATGGGCGGATCGGGCTTACCCGGAAAGCTGGCTGATTGCGCCAATAATGATCCGGCTGCCTGCGAATTGTACCTGGTGGAGGGCGATTCGGCCGGTGGTACCGCCAAGCAGGGTCGCGACCGTAATTTTCAGGCCATTCTTCCCCTTAAAGGTAAAATACTGAACGTGGAAAAAGCCATGGAACATAAGATCTACGAGAACGACGAGATCAAAAATATGTTTACAGCAATGGGCGTGAGTGTTGGAACGGCTGAAGATGACAAAGCGCTGAACATGGACAGGCTTCGTTACCACCGCATAATCATCATGACGGATGCTGACGTTGACGGCTCGCACATTACTACACTGATCCTCACTTTCTTTTTCAGATACATGAAGGAACTTATTGAACTTGGATACATTTACATCGCGGCTCCGCCGTTGTACCTTGTTAAAAAAGGGAAAGATTTTGAGTACGCCTGGACAGACGAACAACGCGATGTGGCCGTTCAGCGCTTAAAAGGTTCCGGTAAAGAAGATAGCGTGCACATCCAACGCTATAAAGGTTTGGGTGAGATGAACGCAGAACAGCTTTGGGAAACCACGCTGAACCCGGAAACGCGAACGCTGAGAAAAGTTACCATAGAAAACGCCGTAGAATGCGACCACATTTTCTCTATGCTCATGGGCGATGAAGTACCTCCACGCCGTGAGTTTATTGAGCGGAACGCAAAATACGCACGTATTGATATTTAATGATTTCAGTCTTTAATAAAAGAAACCCTTCCGCATTTTTCCGGAAGGGTTTTTTTGTTTATCATTTTCAAGAAAAATTAGAGCTTATTTAAATTTCGTCAGGATTGTACCGCAGATAAATCACGGCGCTTACCTGTTTGGTAGAACGGATGATCACCTGATGTTTATTCTGGCCGTCAATAATAGTAAGATCGGAGGTGTTGGGAGGGATCAACCCAAGATTTTCGGCGTACAACACCACTTCATTCAGTTCAGAGTGCCTGTCCAGGCGGAAGGTTTGTTTATGAGGTTTCTTAAATATGGGGATTTTTGATGCCAGCAGGCGGCGGTTTAAGTAAATAGAAACTGTGTCATTATCTTCTTTCAGATAATCCCTGATCTCGAATTTTACAACGGGGCTGCTTACATTGATGATAATCGGTTTTGCCAGCTCTGTATTTAAAAATTGCATTTTACTTGATTTATCTGCCCGGATAACAGCCAATACTTCATCGGGAATTCGCTCAATTCCCCTAGGGTTCCGCTCGTTGTATCTCCGCAGGAATACTTCTCCCGGCACACATGGAGTTCTTCCAACCAAAGCTCCGTCCCATTGGCCGGTTAAAAACTCCAGGCTGTCTTTGCGGGTAAAGTCTAAGCCCATAAATTTAATGCAGAGTTTATGATTGGCGTCGGGCATTTTCTCTTTTAATATAACCAGCTCGGTAATCTTAGATCCGCTCCCGTTTATGGTCCCGATAAAATCAAGTACCCCATCAAATTTTAATGGATTCTGGTTTCGGTAAATGTAGGCAGTGCCCGATATTCTGTCGCCGCTTTGATCCTCCACGTGCAATGCATACCCCGAATTATAGGAGCCCGGAGCAGTAATGTATCCCTGCCATATCCCCTTATAATCAGTTTGGGAGTACAAACTTAGCGGGGCAAAAACAAAAACAAGCGCAATTTTTATAAAATAGAGCATTCTAATTTTCATACGTTTCGGCATATCACTGATTTTTTCGTGGCTTGTATCTTAAATAGATTGCGGCGGTTTTCTGTTTGTCTGAAACGATCATCACGCGATGTGTATTTTCGCCGTCAATCAATAAAAGCTCTGATGTATTTGGAGGAATTTCGCCAAGGTTTTCGGCATATAATAGTAGCTCGTGGTTTTCTAACTGCGGGTTTATGCTGAAATTTATTACCGTGGCACGTTTGGATATCCAGATATTTTTTGCCAGAATTTCCCGGTTAAGGTAAACAGACACCGTATCGTTATCCACCTTCAAATAATCAATTAGCTGCAATGTCAAGTTGCGGTTGTGAACGACTATCTCGGTAACTTTTTTCGCTTCGGTGTCTAAAAAGGGCGTGTCAAAGTCGGGTGCCGAAATACTATTTGAGGTGATGACTGTTGCTGCCGAAATTACAGAATCACGGTTAAGGTATAAGAAGTCATTTAATCCGGAAACGGTTCTGGACAAAATTACCCTTCCGGGGATACAATTTTCATAAGGACTTTCTTTGCTCACCCCGTTCCAGGTGCCTTCCAGATACTCATTTTGGTCTTCGCGGCGGTACGCCAGGTTGATATTTTTAATACAGGCAACCCAATTCCAGGGAACTTTATCAACACGCACCCATTCGCGGCTCTCGCTCAGGCGGATGGTATCTTTATCAACATAACCCGAAAGTCCGATCCGTATTTCCACCGAATCTTCCATATAAGCGTAAGAATCGCCCCAGATATTTTTCTTCTGGTTCAGATCAAGCTCAAAATCATATAACTGACTGTAGCCGCCGGGTTGTTGCGTAATTTTGCCGTACCATTTACCATTGATGTTTTGCGCTAAGAGGGGAGAACCGCAAAATAATGAAAAGAGGAGGGTGAGGAGCGTTTTCATGACTAAAGCAATTAAAAATCAAGTTACTGATTTGTAAGCACTTTAGAAACCACTCATCCATCAGTTAATTTAAGCCTGAGTTTGTGATAATTTATTACCGCCCGGTATTGCTGCAAAATGTCGCCGCCTAAAACGCCGGCTAACTCGGGCAGTTCAAGATGGTTATAAGCTTGGCTGATGGATGACAGATCCAGTACGGCGGCTTCAAAACTTCCAACTTTGAATTTGCCGATATAAAGCCGGGGCAGATGCAACACAAAACTTTCCATAGAATTGGTGCCCAGACCGGTGGAGAGCTTATCTGACGTCAGCAAGTCGTCTCTGGCAATGTGCCGTTCAACCATTGACTTATCCAGCACCGTTTTAGATGCGCCGGTATCAAGCACGAGGTTAAATTTTTGGTTGAAAATAACAGCTTCCACCAGGAGGTGGAAACCGTCATTTTGTAAGTTTATCAGTTTTAGCGGGATGCTGATGGTTGCCATACGCAGGCCTAGGCTCAGTTCACCAGGTTCATATCGTGCAACACCTGGTTCATGCCGCGTACTGC
>JBGTBV010000071.1:0-6041 GCA_041749185.1 Daejeonella sp.
GTTAAAATTGTAGGCAGTACCGTTGGAAAATAGAAAGCCTCCATAATTATTTAACTGATACTGCTGCAGGTTTACCGATGTGTTCGCATTAAAATAATCATCGGGCCACCTTAAGCGTTGTCCTAAAGAAAACGTAATTCCGTTTAAACGAATTTTTTGAAGCTGCGGATTGCTGATTCGCAAACCGTTAGACTGCAGCGAAGTGAAGGCGCTGATACCGAAGTAAACGGGTTTATTTCCGCCCAGCCAGGGTTCTGAAAAGGAAAAGCTGTACGACTGATAGAATTTACCATTGGTTTGGCCGCGAATACTCAGCTTCTGCCCGTCGCCGCGTGGCAACGGTTTCCATTCCTTAAAATTGAAAAGGTTGCGGGCCGAGAAATTGTTGAAAGTTAAACCAAGGGTACCCACAATACGGCCGCCCCCGAAACCGCCGGAAAGTTCAATCTGGTCTGATGGTTTTTCAACAACATTGTATTCAATATCTACGGTGCCTTCATTCGGGTTGATGTTTATTGGCCGCGGCTCTGTCTTCTGATCATCAAAATTTCCTAACTGGGCAATTTCGCGGGTACTTCTAACAATGGCTTCTTTAGAAAATTTCTGACCGGGCTTGGTGCGAATCTCCCGCAAAACAACCTTATCGTTGGTTACATCGTTGCCTTTTAAAATGATTTTGTTGATGGTGTATTGCGGCCCTTCGTATAAGCGAATCTCCAGATCAATGGAGTCTGAATATACTTTGGTTTGAACCGGGTCTGCGTTAAATGTGAGATAACCATCATTTAAATAAAGAGAACTGATGTCTTCGCCGTTAGCGGTAGGTCCGCTTAATTTCTTATTTAACTTTTCTTCGCTAAAAACTTCACCCTTTTTAATGGCCAAAATGCGGTTTAACAACTCCGTGTTGTATCTGGCGTTTCCCGCGAAGGTAATATCGCCGAAATAATAACGGGGGCCTTCGTATAGTTTAATGTTGATATCAATAGACTGATCATCATGCCTGGATATCGAATCGCTTAATATTTCGGCATCACGGTATCCTTTCTCATGCATTTTTGAAACCAGGGCCAGCTTGTCTTCTTCATATTTTTCGCGAAGAAATTTACCCGGTCCGAAGATTTTATAAAAAGCACGTTCTTTGGTTTTTTTCAAAAACTTTTTTAGCTGCTTGTCTTTAAAATCTTTGTTGCCTTCAAACTCAATTGAATTAACCTTCACCTTTTCATTTTTATCAACCGTTACACTCAAAATCATGTTATTAGCTTCTGATGTGTCCCGCCGTTGGGCTATCGAAACATCTGTGTACAGATATCCTTTTTCGTTGAAATGCTTTTTAACAATGTCGGTTGTAGTTTTCAGCAAATTTTCATTCACCACTTTTCCCGTTTTGTCATTCAGCTTTTCCATAACTGATTCGATTTCGCTTTTGCGAAGACCTTTCAATTCAATGCGTGTTAAACGCGGGCGCTCGGCCACTTCAATATCAAAATAAATAGAGTCGCCTTTAATTTCTGTAATGTTTAGCTGCACATCGTCAAATAACCCCTGAGCCCATAAATTTTTTACCGCATTAGAAGTGGCATCGCCGGGCACTAAAATCCGTTCGCCGACAGTAAGTTTAGAGATGGTTATCAAGGCATCTTTATCTAAAAACTGGGTGCCGCTAACGGTGGTTTTGGCAATAATGTATTCTTTTGGATTAAGATAGCTGATCTCATCGCCGGGAGCGGCTCTAAGAGTTGACGGAGTTCCGGTACGGCCAAATTGGGCCATTGCCGAAGTACCGGAAATAAGGAAAAATATAGTGATTAAAAAACGGTTCATTTTGCGGAATTATCGGTGCTAAAATAACTGAATGACTTGTTAAAAATTGTTAAAAGTAAAAATTACCTGGCAGGCAAACCATTGGCCCGGCCGGTGCGGCGCATAACAGATTGTTCTCCATTTCAAAAATCAACGGCATTATTAAGTTGCTCGCTGGTTTTCCCGAAACGGCGCTCCCGTTTCTGAAAGTCGATGATTGCATGGAACAGGTCTTCGCGACGGAAATCAGGCCATAATTTGGAAGTGAAATAAAGTTCGGCGTAAGCCAGTTGCCATAAAAGGTAATTGCTAATGCGGTATTCGCCACTTGTGCGGATCATCAGCTCGGGATCTGGAATGCCCGCGGTGTGTAAACGTTCTGCGAACATATCCTCATTAATATCCTCAGGGTTGATCCTACCCTCTTTAACATCCTGCGCCAAAGAGCGTGCAGCCTGGGTAATTTCCCATCTGGAACTGTAACTTAAAGCTAAGGTAAGTGTGCAGTTTTTGTTGGTTGCTGTTTTTTCAATCGCACCGGTTAACTGCCGGTAACATTTATCGGGCAATGATTTAAGATCGCCAATGGCGTTTAGCTTTACACCATTCGTCATCAGTGTTTTGGTTTCTTTACTGATGGTTGATACCAGCAGCTCCATTAAAGCATAAACCTCCAGCTTCGGTCTGTTCCAATTCTCTGTAGAAAACGCGTAGAGTGTTAAAAATGGAATTCCTATTTCTACGGCGCCTTCAATCGTATCGCGAACCGACAAAACTCCGCTCTGATGGCCAAAAGCCCGCAATTTCCCTTGCTCCTTCGCCCAACGCCCGTTTCCATCCATAATAATGGCTACATGCCGTGGCAGTTTGCTCTTGTCAATTTGTTCGGCTAAACTCATCAAAGAATTAAAATCTAATTAATTGCACTTATTTAAATAGGTTTTGCGCTGAATTTTAATTCGCAAAGGTAGAATTTACTTTGTATTAATTTGTAAAGCGAGGTTATTGGGATGCAAGGGAAATTCGTGTGTATGTGTGCCGCGGCGGCCTGTCAGAAAGTGGGGCATTTTTTTGACACGAATGTGTAGGTGAGGCTCAGGCCTGTAAACATGTAGGTATCCCGTTTCCGGAAATCGCCCCGCTGGGTGCCGGGAATTCCGCCGCCGTTTAAAGAAGGGTCTGAAAGATAGCGGCGTATATCTTCGTAATCGCTTTCAAAAAGGTCGGGATAACGGCCGCTTACATCATCAATATAATCTGAAAAGGCGGTGCGATAGCCAAGCTCGCCAATCAAATTCCAATTTCCTCTAACATTATACTTCAAACCGAGGCCGTATGGCACGCTAAGGGCGTAGTTTTTATATCTTGACGCGGCATCTTCACTTTCGGTAGCATACTCGTTAAGCAAAAACTCTTCGCCCTGATAGCTGCCTTCGGGTTTGAAAAAAACGCCGCCTATGCCAGCAAATAAATAGGGTGTTGCCCGCCTGGTGCCGTAGCCGGGAAGACTCCCCGGGAAATAATTGAAAAAGTTAAATTCGGTTTGCAATGATATTTCGGTTATTCGGCTGCTGAAATTGAGGTTGCGCTGGGTTTGAAAGTCATTCCCTGCATTTGCATCATCAGCTCCGATACGCCCGGTAGTGGCATTTAGCTTAAACGCCCAATATCCGTCGAGATTCCTTTTGAGAACACCGCCCATAGCCGCCCCGCTTAGGGCGTACGGTTTAGCCTGGTTCAAATCGCCCATATAACCCGAGCCGCCCGCAAAAGCACCAATTTCCCAGGTTTGACCAAAAGCCGTCCTGATGATTCCAAAAAAAGCGATAATTAATATTCCCCTGCGCATTTATAGATTTTGTTGTCTTTCCAGATTAACTGAAGCAAATGTTTGGCGGCGCCCGAAATCCCCTTCCTCAACAAGCTCTTCTACGAATAAAAAAGCTGCGGAGTTTGAATTTTTATATCTCAACAAATTCGATGATCAATCAAGGATGGTTAATAATTTCGGGTATCTATACCCCATAACAGTTTGTTCCTTAACGTGGAGAGATAGCTTTCATTATTCAGCCGGATAAGATTAATAAAGAAGTCGGCTTTTTTAACGGTTATCCGAACTGAGTTATCTATTACTTCGGTTCTGGAGTCGCAGGTTAGCAGATATTTGGAACTTCGTCCTTCAATTTCAAAGGACAGAAGGTTCACATCTGACAAAACGATGGGCCTCACATTTAAATTGTGCGGCGATATTGGGGTTACTACCATATTACCCGAACGCGGGAAAACAATAGGCCCCCCGCAGCTTAATGAGTAGGCCGTTGAACCGGTTGGCGTTGCCAAAATTAGTCCGTCTGCCCAGTACGAGTTCAAAAAATCACCGTTCAGATAGGCGTGAATTATCATCATAGCCGAGGTATCCCGTTTATGAATGGTCACATCATTTAAAGCGAAGTTTTCATTGCCGAACAAATTGAGTTCTGACTCTACGCTGAGAAGGTTACGGGAATCAAGCGTGTAATCGCCTTTAAACAGCGAATTCATGGCAGATTCTATATCGTCTTTGTTGATGCTGGCCAGAAAACCCAAACGGCCGAAGTTGATGCCGATAACCGGGATGAATGAATTGCGGATAATTGAAACGGTATCCAACATAGTGCCATCGCCGCCAAGGCTGATCATCACATCAACTTTGCAGTTAAGCAGTTCCTGATGGTTGCTAAAGACGTTTACCTTTTTCGGAAAGAAAACCTTGCCCTCAATAAACTGGTTATATTTTTGGTAAACGTAAGGCTCGATATCGTATTTAGCCAGACTATCAAACACCTGTTGAACGTAAGGAAGAACTGAGTTGTTAAATTGCCTGCCGTAAAGTGCAATCTTCATTTAATTTTAAATATCAAGGTAATTCATCAGTTGATTGTAACGATCCTGAGATCCGTCATCGGCTTTCAGATCGTTAAATGTGGCTTTTACCACATAGTCATATCTTAAAAAAGATGCTACTATCTGCGCTACATCCGTACGGTTTAGTTTAAGAGTTAGCTCCAGCTTAATGGAGTCGGGAAAATGCCGTACGTACGAACTTAGTATCTGCGCATTTTCTGACTCTACAATTTGCGCAACATGTGCCAGAGAATTATCACGATTGCCAATCTCCAGGACGATAATGCTTCCCGGTTCGCGTACCGAGGTAAGCGTAGCGAAATATTCCACAAGCGTGTTGAGGGCAATAATGCCGAGATAATTTTTTTGATAATCAAGCACCGGTACCACCGTTATTTGCAGTTCGTTTATTAGCCTGATGGCATCATAAACATGCTGATCTTCATAAACACAATAATTGCGCAGACTTAAACTCAATCCCCCAATCGGTGCGTCGTAATCGGCAACCTCAATTAAATCATCTTCAGATATCAAACCCAGAATTTGTTCCTGGTTAACTATTGGCAGGTGGCTTACGCGAAATTCTGCCATGCGGTCCAACACTTTTTGAACGGTATCAGATGTTTTTAACGCCGGGATGGAATCAGAAATTAGTTCGCGTGCTAACATGATCTTTAATTTTTTACCCGGTCTAAAAATTTTCGGAGAAGGGAATTAAATTCTTCAGGGCGCTCCATCATGGGTGCATGGCCGCATTTTTCAATCCAGTTTAATTCAGAATTGGGTAATATCTCATGAAATTCGCGGGCTACCCCCGGCGGGGTAATCTTATCGTCTGTTCCCCAAATAAGGCTAACCGGAACGGTAATGCGGTAAAGATCTTTGTTCATATTGTGGCGGATCGCCGACTTGGCCATCGCCAGAATACGGATCACCTTATGGCGGTCATTTACAGTAGCAAAAACATCATCTACTAATTCTTTGGTTGCCGTTGCCGGATCGTAAAACGTAAATTCAACCTTCTCCCGGATAAAATCATAACTTTCGCGACGAGGAAACGAGCCTCCAAAGGCATTTTCATACAAACCTGAACTACCGGTAAGCACCAGCGCTTTCACCTCCTCGGGATGCGCCAGGGTAAATATCAAACCTACGTGGCCACCCAGTGAATTTCCCAATACAACCACGTTGTTGAGTTCTTTAAACTTTACAAATTTGTGCACGTACTTGGCCAGAGTTTTCACTCCCGTAGTAAGCAGCGGCAGGTCATATAGGGGCAACATGGGTATAATTACACGGTATTCGCTTTTAAATTCATTAACCACATCCTCCCAGTTACTCAATGCGCCCAT
>JBGTBV010000072.1:0-10076 GCA_041749185.1 Daejeonella sp.
AAATCGCCCGTTACCGCATCAGCCAACTGGATTCTCAATTTCCCCGGCTGATGCTGAACCTTGTGAACTAAGGCGGTTTCGGCCCTGCCCATATAGTGGATCTGGTAATACGGCTTACCTAATATTTCAATCAGTTTCAGGTCAGTGATAGAGTCAACCGGTTGCCTTGATTTTATCTTTTGCACAACCGTTGCCGGAGAAATAAAATCATAATTCCCGGAGATTAACGATGCGGGTTTCCGCTGCAAGTCCCCGTGAATCTCGTCTATGTTGCTCCAGCTAAAGTATATGCCTCCAACCGTCCAGAGCAAAAATTGTACGCCCAATATCAGCCCCAGATACCGGTGTATTCGTCTGATTTTGTAATGGAAACCTTTTGCCATTATTCACTAAAATTTGAAATTATTTAGACGGCGTAAATTATGAAAATAAAGCGCAATGGAAGTTCATTTTTAAAACCAGACGTTGTCCAGGCTTCCCGGTTATCCGGATAGAAACAATTTGGCTTACTCCTGTTCATTTAATCCCGGCAATCTATTATATTTATTTGCTTTAGAACCTTAAAGCCCCATAGTGATGATGGAACCCAAGTTCTGCCTGGACTGCAATGAGAAACTTTCCGGCCGGTCTGACAAAAAATTTTGCGATGACCAGTGCCGAAGCAGCTATAATAACCGCCAGTACAGCGAAAACACAGCGTTTATGCGGCAAATAAATTCCATCCTTAAACGCAACCGACGAATTTTACAGGAGGTTAACCCGGAGGGAAAAACTAAAATCAGCCGGAAAAAGCTTCAGTCAAGAGGTTTTAATTTTGATTATTTTACGAATACCTACCGCACGCAAACCGGCAACACCTACTATTTTTGCTATGAATGTGGCTACCTTCCGTTGGCTAACGATGAAATTTTGGTTGTTCAAAAAGATGATGGGAAAAAGCAGGGCTGACTGTTCTGGCTGAACACCAATCAAACCTTAAACTGAATCCATCCGCTCCCCTGATACCCGAAAACAAATTGTTTTGGCTGAATAATTTCCGCTAAAATTTCAAGGCTATCAACCAATCGCGGTCCAGACCGGTTAAAATATTGGTTGCCATCGGCGATGTAAATCCGGTTATTTTTTACCGCGGATAGCTCGCTGAATCCTGGCTGATTCAACAACAGGTGAATTTCTGTGAGCGTTCTCTCAATGGAAAATCCGCAGGGGATTACCACAATAATTTCCGGGTCCCGAGCAAAAATTTCAGAAAATTCAACAAAGGGCGAATGCCTTCCGTCTTCCACCAAAAACGTGGTTCCTCCAGCACGTTCCACCAATCCGGGAGTCCAATTACCGGCCAACATTAGAGGCGACAGCCACTCAATACAAGCAACACGCGGCTTTTCATTGACAAATTTCAATTTGTGAGTGATAATGTCGCTTCGTTCTTCCAAAATTTCAACCAGCTCACCGGCCTGCCGACCGGCGTTTAACACCTTCCCAACCCGCCTGATGTCTGCAAAAACGTCTGTGAGCGTGGCGGGTTCTAATGAAATTACTTCCACATCTTTTTGCAGCAGGTCTCTTAAATCATTTTCAACTTCATCCAGAGAAACGGCGCATACCTTACATTGCGATTGGGTAATGATCACATCGGGCTGGAGGCTTCGGATAAGGCTGGCGTTAAGCTCATAAACCGACAGTGCATTGGTTAAGATGCTCTTCACCGTACGGTCTATTTCAGCACTTGGCAATGCCGAATCAACCTTTGAAGAAGTGCAAACCGGCAGGCCCCCTATACCCGGGGGGTAATCGCACTCATGCGAAATGCCTACCAGATTCTCCGCTAAACCAAGCGCACAAACAATCTCGGTAGCTGCCGGCAAAAGGGAGACTATTTTTTTTAAACTCATTAAACCCTTAATTTGCGCAAATGTACAAATGATTAGATAAGTGCTGATAACCAAATCCTCCCTCCGGCTTCTGCCGGCTTTTCCTTTATATCTGGCCTTAATTTTCGCGTGTAGCGGATGCGGAATTAATCAGGCGGAAAGCGATAAAACCGTATTTAACATTAATTTAAATGAAGGACTAACCTCGCTGGATCCGGCTTTTGCCCGCAACCAGAACGCCTTATGGATGGTAAACCAGATTTTCAACGGCCTGGTGCAGGTAGACGATAGTTTAAAAACCATTCCGGCCATAGCCAAAACCTGGGAAATTTCTCCCGACGGTAAAGCGTACACTTTCCATCTGCGCTCTGATGTTTATTTTCATGATGATCCGCTGTTTGCCAACGGAGTGGGCAGAAAAGTTGTCGCCGCAGATTTTGTGTACAGCTACAGCCGCATTATAGACCCTAAAATAGCCTCATCAGGCGCCTGGATATTTAACGATAAAATTGAGAGTGCTGAAGCATTAAAAGCTATCAATGACAGCACCCTGCAAATTACGCTGAAAAAACCTTTCACCCCTTTTCTGAGTATGCTCACTGCCCAGTATTGTTCGGTGGTGCCCCGTGAAGTGGCGGAGCATTATGGCAAAGATTTCAGGCAGCACCCGGTTGGAACGGGGCCCTTTAAGTTTAAACATTGGAAAGAGGGCGAAATTTTGGTGCTGCTTAAGAATGAGAAGTATTGGGAATTTGAGGGCGGCAGTCGTCTGCCTTATCTGGATGCCATTCGTTCTACTTTTATAGCCGATAAGCAAACGGCATTTATGGAATTTATTAAGAAAAATCTCGACTTCTTTAACGGCATTGACGGCAGCTACCGCGATGATATTTTGACAAAATCTGGCCACATGACCAAAAAATATGCGGGAAAATTTAAACTCAAAACCGGACCCTATCTAAATACAGAATACCTCGGCATTTTGGTTGACAGCAATTTGGCCATAGTTAAGTCATCGCCCCTGAGGCATAAAAAAATACGGCAGGCGATTAACTACGCCATAGACCGCCGGAAAATGATCAAGTACCTGCGCAACAGCATCGGCACACCGGGCCATGCCGGTTTTATCCCGAAAGGGATGCCCGGATTTGACATGGAAAAAGTGGGGGGCTATGAATACAATCCTAAAAAAGCGAAAGAATTGCTGGCCGATGCCGGTTTCCCGGATGGAAAAGGGATGCCGGAAATTAAACTTCAAACCTCAACAACTTATAAAGATTTAATTGAATTTGTGCAGGGCGAATTGAACCGGGTAGGTATTAACAGCCGGGTAGAAGTAACGCAGGCGAGCAGTTTACGCGATTTGATTTCGAAGAAAGATGTGAACTTTTTTCGGGGTTCGTGGATTGCTGATTACCCCGACGCCGAGAATTACCTGTCTGTTTTCTATTCGAGAAATTATGTTCCGATAGGTCCCAATTACACCAGTTTTAACAACAAACAGTTCGATACACTTTTTGAGAGATCATTTTCTGAAAAGGACGACCAGAAACGCTACGCTCTTTATCGGCAAATGGATAATTTGGTTATGGCAGAATCGCCGGTGGTGGTATTGTTTTACGACCAGCTAATTAACCTGTATCAGAATAACATTAGCGGACTGAGCAACAATGCGCAAAATTTGCTCATCCTGAAAAAGGTAAAAAAAGAATTAAAAAATCAGTAAAAAAAAACCGGCCCCACCAACCAGGACCGGCTCACCAACTAAAACAAAGTTCTTACTGGTTACCAACGCCGCCGCCCTGATCGCCCTGCTTCAGGTCATCATTATTTAAGCGGCGCTTACGCGGTTGCTGGTTGAATTTCATCTTGCCAAACTGCCAGCTAAAATTCACGCCAACCGAGCGGAATGGAATGGAGAAATTTGACGATTGCGTAAAGTTCTGACCACTGATCTCTGATTTAAAATTTTTACGCTCATTGAGCGGGTCAATAATATTTAAACCGATGCTGCCCCGTTTCTTCAAAATTTCTTTCTTAAAACCGATATTCCACATATTAAACGCAGCGTTGCTGCCTTGTGATGTGCGCCGCGGCGAGTTCACAATCAAAAACGTTTCTGCTACAAAGCCGCCCTTAAAGTTCATGCTTCCGCTGATGAAGGCATTGTATAAAACCTGCACATTGTCATCAATCAGCGCACTGCTTAAATTAGGTTGCCGGGTAATGTTGTAGGTATTTAAATTCAAATTTCCGCGTAGCGTTAATTTCTGTATGGGGTTTATAGATCCGAAAAGGTTCATTCCAAAAGAATTATTGGTGCCCACGTTGTTAAACGTTTGGATATTCACCGTGCGCCCGGTGGTTAAGTCGGTACCCTGCGTAATAAAGCTTTCTATAATGTTTTCGGTGTGCCGATAATAAAGCGACGCGTTAACTACCGTGGTTTTTACAAACGTAGAATAACCGAGTTCTATATTATTTGATACTTCTGGCGACAAATACGGATTTCCCTGGCTTTGATTGATCGGGTCGCTGGAGTTTCTGAACGGGTTCAGAAAGAATAAACTTGGCCGTTGGATGCGTTTGTTATAGCTAATTTTTACGGTTTGGAAGTTTTTGAAGGTGCGTGAAACTGTAAAGCTGGGAACAAAATTGGTGTAGTTGTTACTAAACGGCATTACGTTGCCAGAACTGGAAGTTCCTTCAATTTTTGTGTATTCTAAACGGCCGCCAACTTTAACCCCGTACTTTTTTGCGAGGGTAAAACCTAACGTAGAATAACCGGCGGCTACATCCTGACTGTAATCAAACAGGTTTGACCGATCTGCGTTAAGCACAAATGCGTTACCGGCAAGGGTGTCAATTTGTGTTTTGCTGTTTATATCCCTCAAGATGGTTTTGGCGCCGATTTCCCAGGTAATTTTCTTGAATGGCTGCACATAATCTGTCTGGAAAGTTACTTCCTGATTATTGGCATCGTTATTTCCAATCTCATTTGGGCTGAATCCGCCGGAATACAAGGTGGTGTAGTCCTGAATGTTTTTGCCACTGCTCAATTGTGCTGCAAAAGAAAGTTCCTGACCGGCCTTTTTAAATTTCCGGGTATAATCGGTTGTCCAGTCAATGCCCGGAATTTTTATTTCGCGGTCGGTATTGCTGGTAGTTAGAATAACAGACTCACTGGAAAGCGGATTTAAAAAACGGGTAGAGAAAACATCTCCGGCAAAGGAAGTTCCGAAACGGTTAAAGCTCAAATTCGAGGTAACCGCATTAAAGCTGTTAAAATCATAATCGGCACCCACAGAACCCCGATAGCCGAGGCGGGTAAACTCGCTGTTGCTATTTTGGGTAAACGTGCTGTTGCCCTGCAAATCTTTCTGCCCGAAGCTTACAATACTGGTTTGCGGCCAGGAACCGTTGCCGCCAATGTTACCGGTTAAACCCAAGCGACCGGTTTTAACATTTAAATTTGCGTTTCCGTTATTTTGGCGGGTGCCGAAACCACCGCTTATTGAACCACTTACGCCGGCAAAATCTTTCTTCTTGGTAACAATATTGATGATACCCGATGTACCCTCGGCATCATATTTAGCCGAAGGGCTGGTAATTACCTCCACATTTTTTATCTGGTCTGCCGGGATCATTTTCAACGCATCGGCCATGTTGTTGGCCATAGATCCGGAAGGTTTACCGTTAATAAGCACCCGTACATTTTGACTTCCGCGAAGCGACACATTACCATCTATATCAACAGAAAGCAGCGGCACCTTGCGCAAAACATCCGTGGCATTGCCGCCGCCCACGGTAACATCCCGCTCTGCGTTGTAAACAATTTTATCAATTTTGTTTTCGATAATGGCGGCTGTACCGGTAACCTGCACTTCGTCGAGCACCCTTTGGTTGGGCGAAAGGATAATATCGCCAAGGTTTAAATCCGGGCGTGATGGGGTTGTAGTAACAGGATCAATAATTTTAGGCAGATATCCCAAAAAAGAAACAACCAGCCGGTAGGTGCCGGGCACAATGCCTTCAATTTTAAAACTTCCTTTTTCATCGGCCAGGGAGCCATTCGTTGTTTTAGTTGCGCCGCTGCGGCCAAGCGCCACAGTAGCGTAATCTACCGGCTTTTTGGTAAGAGAATCAATGATTACACCGCTTATTCTGCCCGTAATTGTTGGAGCAGTACCGGCGGGCGATTGTGCAAAGGTTGATGTAATACAGGATATAAGAATGCCGAGCAGAAAAATACGTTTCATTGATTTGATTTTGATATTAGTCGCGAGGCAAAATGGATTGTTACAGCCAGAATCTATTCTAAACCCACCAAAAAAGTAACAACTGAGTTACAGGAGCTTATTCAAATTGACTTTTCAAAAATATCTCTGTTTAAATGTCGCAGAGGTAATTTCGTATTCAAAATGTCGTGAGATTACACAGCATCTCATAAATATTAAATGCTGATTGTTCCGCCAGAAACTGCGAAAAATTACGGGCCCTAGACTGCTCTTGTAAACCGCTAATTCAAATAACCAAATTCACAATTTTTCCCTTTACAAAAATTATTTTTTTGGGCGTTTTACCTTCCAGATAATGCTGAATTTGGGAATTGCTTAAAACAATTTTTTCCACTTCTGCCTGTTCCAGATTCAGGGCGATGTTCAGGTTCATTTTCATTTTTCCGTTAACCGAAACGGGATAAGCGAACTCGTTTTCTATCAGATGTTCTTCATTAAACGCGGGGTATGCAGCAAAAGATAAACTTCCGGCCTTATTGCCCAGCAACTTCCAAAGCTCTTCGGTAATATGCGGTGCGTAGGGGTGCAAAACAACCACCAGTTGCTGTAATATTTCACGTTTATTACATTTCAAATCAGTAAGCTCATTTACGCAAATCATAAAGCTGGACACCGAAGTATTAAATGAAAAACGCTCTACATCCTCTTCTACCTTGCGGATGATTTTATGCAAAGCTTTAAGTTCTGCTTTTTGGGGTTTCTCATCGCTTACGCGGAAGTTGAATTCATCATCATGAAACAATTTCCAAAATTTGCGCAGGAATTTAAAAACACCTTCAATGCCGTTGGTGTTCCAGGGTTTGCTTTGTTCTAAGGGGCCCAAAAACATTTCGTACATCCGCATGGTATCTGCACCGTACTTTTCAATAATGTCATCGGGGTTGACTACATTCCATTTTGATTTGGACATTTTTTCAACGTCGGATTTTGTAAAGAAAGTATACGAATTTTGATCTTTACATATTTCATTATTAAAACCATACCACATTCCTTTAAATAAATATGAATCCCTAGTAACGAAAATTACCTGGTTTATATCCAAACCTGATCCTTGCCATCCAATATATTTCAGAACGTCTAGTTTAGAATGCTGACAGAATTCTATCGGAACATTTAATTCCTGCTTTTCAATAGAAGATAAACTTCGTGCTGCGTCTTGAGAGTAAAAAGTAGTGTATGCTTCCCCATCAGGTGTAGAAGAATATTTGTTGGGATGCCAAAATTTATTAGTAGCTCCCGCTCTTCTGATAATTTTCTCAGAAACTCCCTGAATCATCCCCTGGTTAATCAGTTTCTTAAACGGTTCTTCCTCAGCCACGTACCCCATATCTTTTAAGAACATATTCCAAAAGCGGCTATAGAGCAAATGCCCGGTGGCATGTTCAGAACCGCCGATATACAGATCTACACTTTTCCAGTATTCGATTGCTTTTTGAGGGGCGAAAGAGTTTTCTTCGCGGTCTTGCGCCGAGGCCATAAAACGGAGCCAATACCAGCTTGAACCGGCCCAGCCGGGCATGGTAGAAAGTTCGTAGGCCTCCCCTATATCCTCTCCTTTGGAGAGGACTTTCCCCTCCGGCAAATTGTCCGGGTTGTTTTTTGTCGGAACGTAACGCCAATTGTCTGCACGGCCTAAAGGCGGCTCGCCGCTTTCGGTTGGGAGATATTTATCAACTTCGGGCAATATCAGCGGAAGCTCGCTCTCATCAATAAGGTAGGGTAAACCATTTTTAAAGTAAACCGGAACGGGCTCTCCCCAATAGCGTTGCCGTCCGAAAATGGCATCGCGTAAGCGAAAATTAACTTTGCCGCTACCGGCGCCGAGTTCTTCCAGTTTATTAATCAGTACTTTGCCGGCTTCAGAATAGGTTAGCCCATTTATCAGATTGGAATTAATATAGCGGCCTTCTTTGGTTGGATCGGCCTGCTGATCAAGATTTTGTTGCGCATCTGATATTGCCGGAATAGGCAAATTGTATTTGGTGGCGAACAACCAGTCTCGCTGGTCTCCGGAAGGTACGGCCATTACCGCCCCGGTTCCGTAACCGGCTAAAACGTAATCAGCAATCCAGATCGGAATTTCTTCTCCGGTAAGGGGATGTAAGGCATAGCTTCCGGTAAAAGCACCGCTAACGGTTTTGGTATCGGCCATGCGGTCGAGCTCAGATTTCTTTTTTGTCTGGGCAATATAATACTCTATTTCTTGCTTTTGTTCGGCCGTAGTGAGCTCCTCTACCAACTCATGTTCCGGTGCCAGCACCAAAAAAGAGGCGCCGTAAATGGTATCAACCCGGGTGGTGAAAACAGAGATGAGGCCAAATTTCACCATTGCCCCCACGCTCTTACCGATCCAGTTGCGTTGCATTTCTTTTAGTGGCTCAGGCCAGTCGATGGTGTTTAACCCTTGTAACAACCGGTCCGCGTAGGCGGTAATGCGCATACTCCACTGCATCATTTTCTTTTGCTCAACCGGGTAGCCGCCGCGTTCAGAAAATCCGTCTTTCACTTCATCATTAGCCAGCACGGTTCCTAAGGCGGGGCACCAGTTCACAGTGCTTTCGCGAAGGTAGGTTAACCGGTATTTTAACAATTCCTGCTGCTTTTCCTCTTCTGATTTCTGGTGCCAGTCTGCGGCAGAAAATTGGGCAACGTCCTCATCGGCAACCGCTTTTACGTTCTTATTACCTTCCCGCTCAAATGCATTTACCAGCGTTTGTATAGATTCTGCCCGGTTAGTTTCCAGATTGTACCAGCAGTTGAACAATTGCATAAATATCCACTGAGTCCACTTATAATAATCGGGGTTGCTGGTGCGAATTTCCCGGCTCCAGTCAAAAGAAAAGCCCATATTATCTAACTGCTCGCGGTACCGGTTAATATTAGTTTCTGTGGTGATAGCAGGGTGCTGACCGGTTTGTATGGCGTATTGCTCTGCCGGCAGGCCGAAAGAATCATACCCCATCGGATGCAGCACATTAAAACCTTTCAGCCGCTTGTAACGGGCAAAAATATCTGAAGCGATATAACCCAGAGGATGCCCGACATGCAAACCGGCACCTGACGGATAGGGAAACATATCAAGCACATAAAATTTCGGCTTATCTGAATTGTTATCAACTTTATACGTGCTGTTATCAGCCCAAAACCGTTGCCAATTGCGTTCTATCTCCCTGAATTGATAATCCATTACTGTTTTTTGATAAGCTGCGAAAATACAAATTTGGAAACGTTTTTATGCGGCTAAACCAGACCCTGTAGTGTTAGTCGGGAAAATTTGTTTAACATAATTTAACGCGGCACAGCAAACACTTACCTTTTAATAATTTAGGTTTGTAGATTGAAATCTTTATTTTCGCAATCTTAAAACGGAAGTATGGAAGAATTTGAAGGAAGTTCATCAGCGAAAAAAACAAAAACCATTTACATCTCTACTGTAGTAAGTATTGCGCTGGTATTGCTGATGACCGGCCTTTTAGGACTGATCCTGGTTCATGCAAAAAACCTTTCGAATTACGTTAAAGAGAACATCGTGCTAAACATCATTGTAAATGACGGTGCAAAGGAAGTAGATATTTTCGCACTCCAAAAGCAAATTGACGCCAATCCCTTCGTATTAAAAACGCAATACGTGAGCAAAGAGTTGGCCGCACGAAATTTAACCAAAGAAATGGGCGAAGACTTTGTGGAGTTTTTGGGATATAATCCGCTTTTATCGTCTATTGATGTTTATATGAAAGCGGAGTATGCAAATAACGATAGCATTACTGCTTTTTCGGGCTTACTTAACAAAAACCCTCTGGTTAAAGAAGTGATCTATCAAAAATCGCTCATTGATATGGTGAACCAAAACATCCGTGGAATCGGGTTGGTTATTCTGGCATTTGCCGCTATTCTTTTGATAATT
>JBGTBV010000073.1:0-37221 GCA_041749185.1 Daejeonella sp.
AAAGCTAAAAACGACGCTTCGCTGCAATTAAGAGAAGCTTTTGTAAAGGAGCGGATTGAGTTTTACCGTAAAACGGCATCGGCAGAAGGAGCCATTACCGGCGCAGGCGGAATTTTGTTAGGCCTGGCAGATTTTCCGCTATTAATTGGAATTAAAATAAAATTACTTTTTGAGGTTGCCGCCCTTTACGGCCACGATGTGAAAGACTACAAAGAGCGGGTATATATTTTGTACATTTTTCAGTTAGCGTTCTCCAGTCAGCAAGGCCGAAATGAAGTCTATAAGCAAATTTCCAACTGGCAGGGCTACAGCCAAACCTTGCCAGATGATGTGGCTGAATTTAACTGGCGCACTTTTCAGCAGGAATACCGCGATTATATTGATTTGGCAAAAATGGCGCAGTTAATTCCGGTTATTGGCGCCGCCGTTGGAGCGGTGGTAAATTACAAGCTTATTAACCAGCTTGGCGAAACCGCGATGAACTGCTACCGTATGCGCAAGATTAGCGCATTGCAGATTATAAACCGGTAAGCAGAAATATCGAACAGTGCTAATTCATCAGGTTGCCGTTAAAATCTACCCGCACATTGAACGGCTGCAAATAGGTATCAACAAGTACAGCAAACTCGCGTCGGCTTATAGGTCTCTTTGGATCATATTGGCCAATAAACCCGTAACTACTTTTCCATCCTTTTTCTATTTCCCGCCGCAGTTCTTCTCCGCGGTAAGCGGTAAACTGCATCAGATCAATAACATCTTTAATGCTGAGGCTGTCTTTCTGGTTATCGGCAAACCAAATCTGGCTCCGGGAGTAATATTCTTTCATCGGCTGGCGCAGTTCTGCCGAGGAAACATGGCCAAGCGTATCGAACCGAATTTCTGCAGAATTCTCAGATTGTTTCGTTTTCAAAATCCCGGTAAGGCCCAGATGTTGAAAAGCGATGGCATGACGATCTGAAAATTCAACATCAGCAAACGGGATAATACGGGCGTCAAACGCAAGTAGCTCTCCCTGCACTACCCGAATGTTGAGGTTATCTGAACTGGTTTTAAAAAAAGCGCAGTACGCCGCGGCGGTTCCGGCGGCTTGGCCGATACGCATTCCGAATAATTCAACATCGCGGCCCTGTGGCAGTACAAAAATATTATCCACGCCGGTTAACAACAATGCTGCGGCCGGAACAAAAGAGGAAGCATTACCCGCCGAATCGGCAGGGTTTAAACCATACGCAACGCTACTTCGAAATAACTTTAGAAATGGAGTGCCGCCAGCACGGCCGACACTAATGGGCAACCGGGGTTTGGCCGAGTCAAGCTTTAGCATTTTTGTCAGGCGCATATCTGCGGAAGCATCAATCACAAAATCCGTTTTAATTTTGCTGCCATTTTGCAGCTTGATCTCCCAACCTTTTCCGTTACGCTCTGCACTCCGCAAATCGCTGTTAAGCATTACCGTTAAATTTTTCACGGTGTCCCGGATGCTTTTTAATAGCTCAGCAGCTTCCTGCAGGCGAACTGCCACGGGCGTACTTAGAGAATCTGTTGCAGATGAGTCTGACCTTATTTTGTAAGAATAATGATCGCGGATGCGCTCGATCATCAGCAGATCATCGGCACTAAAAGTAGCGTTAAGAGAATTTTCTCTGTGCAGCAATAATACCTCAACGCCCGACCGGGCCGCCTGAATGCCGGCAGAAATACCCGCCGGACTGTTGCTGAAGACCGTGACATCTGCTCGGATGGTTTGGGCAGACAAGCCGGAAAAGCTGAAAAAGCAAAAGGAGAAAATAAAGAAGATTTTATTCATTTGATGTTAATTACGCCAGTGCTCAAAGTACGGTTTCTAATTTAAATGTAGAATATACGCCCCTGCGGACTTACAGATTGCAAAATAATTGCATAGTTTTAGTGCGATGGCTAAACATACTATTAAGCATGAGACTTTTCACTTTTAAAACTACAGCCGCAATAGCAGCTTGTGCGGTATTCTTTACGTTGGGTGCATTTGTAACCGCTAACGTAGAGGAGCAGAAAATTACCACAGCGATGATCAAGCAGGCTGAAGTTCTTTTCGGGCTTAACTTTAGCGAGGCTGAGGCCGATTCAATGCTAAACGATCTAACCGACCAGCGCAAAAACTTTGCGGAGATCAGAAAACTGGATATTCCCAACTCGGTTTCTCCTGCCCTGAATTTTAACCCCATCCCGGTGGGTTACCAGTTTCCAGATAAGGCCAATTACTTCAAAGCCGGGGATTTAAGTTCGGTTGCGCTGCCTCAAAACAGAGAAGATCTTGCATTTTATAACATCCGGCAGTTGGCCGCACTGCTTAAAAGCCGAAAAATCTCGTCGGTAGAATTAACACGTTTTTACATTGAGCGTTTAAAGAAATATGACGGGGTTCTGTTAAACGTGGTTTCCTATACAGAAGAGCGTGCACTACAACAGGCGGCCAAAGCCGACGCCGAAATAAGTGCCGGCAAATATCGTGGCCTGCTACATGGAATTCCGTTCGGTGCGAAGGATTTGCTGGCGTCTAAAGACGCAAAAACAACCTGGGGATCGGTGGCTTACAAAGAGCAGCAGTTAAATTTTGATGCGACAGTTATTACCCGGCTTGAAAACCAGGGTGCGGTGCTAATCGCAAAAACCACTTTAGGGGAGTTGGCCATGGGCGATGTTTGGTTTGGCGGTAAAACCAAAAACCCATGGGATATAAAACGCGGTTCAAGCGGCTCGTCTGCCGGTTCGGCATCCGCGGTGGCTGCAGGCTGTATGCCTTTCGCAATTGGCTCTGAAACACTGGGTTCCATCGTTTCCCCCTCCACCGAATGCGGAACTACGGGTTTGCGGCCAACCTTTGGTCGCGTAAGCAAATCGGGTGCTATGGCCTTAAGCTGGAGCATGGACAAGCTCGGTCCCATTACCCGCAGCGTTGAAGACTGTGCGATTGTTTTTAATGCCATACAGGGTGCCGATGGCAAAGATTTAAGCGTAATAGAAGCGCCCTTCAATTACACATCGCCGGGTAAAAGTCTTAAGGGAATGCGAATTGGTTATCTCAAAACCGGCTTTACATCAAAGTCGGCCAATGATAGTCTATCGCTGTTGAAGTTAAAAGACCTTGGCGCCGAGCTGGTTCCAATAGATTTGCCTAAAATGCCTTACGGTGATATGCTCATTATTTTGTCTGCAGAGGCGGGTGCTGCTTTCAGCGATCTCACGTTGAGCAACCGCGATGATTTGCTGGTGCAGCAAGGGCGTAACGCTTGGCCAAACGCTTTCCGTTCTTCCCGGTTTATTCCGGCGGTTGAATACATTCAGGCAAACCGGGCAAGAACCATGTTAATTGCAAAAATGCAGGAGATGATGAAAGGCCTTGATTTATATCTGAGCCCCTCATTCGGGCCTAATTTGTTAGCCACCAATCTAAGCGGGCATCCGGCGGTTGTGCTGCCCAACGGTTTCAACAAATCCGGTTTGCCTACCAGCATCACTTTCACCGGGCAGCTTTTTGGAGAAGGCAAACTATTGCAAGCCGCAGAAGTTTACCAGCGTTCAACCGATTTCAATCTCAAACATCCGGAAATGAATTTTTAACCTGAGTTGATTCGCGGCGCAGTAAAATGATATCAAGCATTCGGCAAATTTTTGACAACCAACGGCCCATTAGCATTACGCTGCGGCAATCAGACGCTTCGCAGCGAAAAGCGAAACTGCGTAAATTAAAACAAGCTATTCTTGCTAACGAAGATGCGGTTTTTGCCGCCCTGGAGAAAGATTTAGGAAAAGCCCGTTTTGAGGCTGCCTTTACAGAGGTTTATTTTGTTTACGGAGAAATAGATTTCGCCATCAAGCACCTTACGGCATGGATGAGGCCCCGAAAGGTTGCGCCAACACTAACGGCTATTTTCGCTAAAAACCGAATCTATTACGAACCAAAAGGCGTCTCGCTGATCATTGCTCCCTGGAATTATCCTTTTCAACTTTTGATGTCGCCACTGGTTTCTGCCATCGCTGCGGGCAATTGCTGTATTGTAAAACCTTCAGAAATAAGCCCGGCCACCAGTGCGGTTATCAAAAAAATAATATCCGACCATTTTGATGAGCAGGAGATTGCTTGTGTTGAGGGTGACGCCAGGGTAGCGGCAGAATTGCTGGAAATTCCTTTCGACCATATATTTTTTACCGGCGGCACGGAGATCGGCAAGAAGGTGATGGCCGCCGCCGCTAAAAATCTCACGTCGGTTACTTTAGAACTGGGTGGCAAGTCTCCGGTTATTATTGATGAGCATACCGACCTGAAAAAAACTGCCGAGAAAATTATGTGGGGGAAATTTATCAATGCCGGTCAAACCTGCATAGCCCCAGACTATGTGCTGATCAAACCACAACAGGAAGACCAGTTTGTAAAATATGCGTCTCTGGCCCTTGGGCGGATGTATTTTTACAGTGGACAGCTAAACGAAGGCAGTTACGGAAAGATTATAAACTCAAAAAATTTTGAACGACTGCAGGCGCTAATCGCGGAAGCGGAAAATGAAGGTGCTATTATAAAATTTGGCGGCAAGGCGAACCGGGACAAACGGGTAATTGAACCGATTATTCTCAGCAACGTAAACCCTTCTTCCAAACTGATGCAGGAAGAAATATTCGGCCCGGTTTTACCGCTTATTAGTTACTCACATTTACCCGAGGCGATTGATTTTATTAACCAACGTCCCAAACCGCTGGCGCTTTATGTTTTTTCTGATGATAGTAACACGGTTAACCAAATAATTAAACAAACTTCGGCTGGCGGAACTGCTGTTAACGATGTGATAGTACATATTGCCAATCCCAACATGCCTTTTGGCGGTGCTGGTAACAGCGGCATGGGAAGTTCGCATGGTTTTTTCGGCTTTAAGGCTTTTTCCCATCAACGGGCGGTTATGTTCCAGTCCGCTCTGGACTTTAACCGCTTTGCTTATCCGCCTTACGGCGAAAAAAGTAGCTTGCTTAAATGGCTGAAGAAATTAATGTGAATTTTTAAAACCACAAAAAAAGCAAACCTGCTATTCTGAACCCTTGCTTTCTGCGAAGATTATTTGCGGGTCGCGACTTAAAAGCTTGCGTTCTTCGGTTTCAATCTCGGTATGAGTATCCTCAACCTTGAAGATCATCTTCTGCAATTTTTCTATGGCGTTGTCCAGGCTTTTAGATTTTGAAGAGGCTCTTCGGGCCAGCTTGTCTACTTTTTTCATATCGGTTTCACGGCCGGCTTTTGCCGCGTCTGCCACCCGGTCACTTTCTTCGGTGGCCGTCTTTTCATTTCCGCGTAATTCGATAATCCGGAGTTTTTGCTTTTCAATATCCACTTCCTGCTCCGCCTCAGAAAGTTTTAGTTCGTTTAGTTTTAATACACTCTTTAAGACCGAAATGCGGGCGGTTAAAACGGCCGCCGAATCGCGGGCAATACGGGGAGTAAATGTTTGTGCGAAGACGTAGCCGGAGCAAAAGCAGATGAAGGAAGTCAATAAGAGTTTACGAATTTTCATGATTATGATTATTTACTATCTGCCTAAATATAATTAAAATGTTGAATCAACTGATTGATTGCTGCAATGAGTCTGAATCCAATTAAACACTATCTTCATAAAAAAATTAAACCATGAAAAAATTATTGATTGTATTGTTTGTTGCTCTTGGCTCATTAAGTGTTAAAGCCCGGCAGGCTGACGAAGAAACACTGGCTAAATTGATGGAAGGTTTTACCGCGGCACTCGTAAAACAAGACAAGGTTTGGTTGGAAGCTAACCTCTCTGTGGATTGCACGTTTTCTGACCCCACAGGGCAAACCTTAAACAAAGCCGATTTCATAAAAGTCTTTGGCGCAAATGGTGTTTATTCTATTTCTAAAATGGCGGCAACTGGCATGAAGTATACGATGAATGAAGAAGATGCAGCTGGAAACGGCAGCCTTGAAGTGGAAGGGGCTATGTCTGCCCCGGAAGTTGTTGATGTTTCTGGTACTTACAATCTGGCAACAAAGTTTGAAAAGGTCGGCTCTGATTGGAAGATCGGCGCAATAACTGTATCTCAATAAAAATTTCGCCGTTTAAAAACTCCGTCAATTGTGCTGGGCTTTTAAAGCAAGTTTGAGTTATTAACCCTTACCCTTTTGAAACGGTTGCCTTCCCAAAGATTCTGCGAGAACCAAAAAGAAAAATAATTTAAACCCTTGCAGACATAATTTGTTAGTGAGTAAGTATTTACGAATTAAAAACAAAAATTATGAAATCTAAAATAGCTTTATTCCTGTTATTCATCGGAATTGTGATTGCGGGATGTGGATCTACACAGAATAGTACCGGTTCTGATTCAGACTCAATGATGATGGACACTTCGATGCGGCAAACCATGCCCATGGATACCATGATGCGTGATACGATGACCCGCGACACAATGGAACGCGACACCATGCTGAGGTAATTCGTTTATTAGTAAATGACAATGAAACGGATAATGATAACCTTAGGCGCTGTGGCGATGATAGCAATGGCGGCCTGTAATTCGAATACCACTGACAACGATGCGATGAACGACAGTATGGATATGGCAATGCCCGATACCTCAATGGGTTTGATGGGTGCCGATACAACCAGTGCTGCTTCTGATTCGCTGATGGAGTCGTTAAACAGATAATTTAATTTTTGACAACAAAAACCCGTTCGGCAATTGCCAGAACGGGTTTTTTTATGAAATTTTCCGGTTAGCTATGGCTTTAAATAACCTCCGGAATTTGGTTCGGCGATAGCATATACAGAGTCAACAATGTACTTGCTAAATCCCCGCCAGGGCAACTTGCCATGATATTCCTTGTAATGCAAATCAAGAGTTTTGCCTGAGTTACGCATCAATGTTTCGGCAATTTTCTCATCCTCTACAGAAAATTCAAATTCATAAGATTGTATAGAACCGCTGCTGCCGGGGCGCAAACCGCTCTGGATTAGTTTCCCTTCGTAAGTTTTAAAAACGTTCCCTTTTTTAACCAGATAATTAAGTTCACCAGATTTTACGCCTTCGCCGAAAACGAAATAAAACCTAAAAAACATGAAGATAAGTAGTGCAAAAGCAATTACACCGGCAGCAATCCATCCGAATTTTCTCATGTACTAAATGTAAATAATATCCCATAAAAAACCCGCAGAGAGTTTAGTTCTGCGGGTTCTGAAAAAAAAACACACTGTTTAAAATTTTAACGCCAGTCCGGCCTGTATAACCTGGTTTTTAAAAGCTGGTGTAGACGTGTTACCGTTCTCATCCGTTTTTTGAAAATCAATGGCATAACGGGCACTCAGGCCAACTTTCGGCGTAATGTCAAATCCGGCACCGAAAACACCGCCTGCAATACTCTTTTTAAACTGGTCAGATCCTTCTTCAATAATCTGCTGGCCGCTTACAATTCCTTCAAACTCATTTTTTGTTTGAGTTAGGAATGATACCTGCGGACCTAAGAAAACGTTAAAAGCCGGACCCGCCTGAATTTTCGCCAGAATGGGAATATCTATCCAATTAGTTGTTTGCTTAAATGTCCCGCCGAAAACATCGGTTTTATATCCTTTCTGAGAGAACATTAATTCGGGTGCGAATGAAAAGGTGTTTCCCAAACCAATTTCCATGGTCAAACCTGCATGAAATCCAGGTTTAAAGTCGGTTTCATAACTATCGTCATTTGTTTTGATGATGTTAGAATAATTAACACCGCCCTTTACCCCAAAATTTACTTCCTGGGCATGCACTGCACCTGCGGTAAGAACTCCTATAGCAATAATCAATATCTTTTTCATATTTGTGTTTGTTAGTACAATGCCGGTATTGTAATAACTATGCCAAGATGGTTTACTCTTGATGACGGCCGTTCATAAAAATGCCGTTATCGGAGTAAATAAGCATTGTTGACTTTGATTTTACCGCTTAATGACAGCCGAAAACTGAATATACAACACGATGGCCGAATTTTTTGAACGCTGTATTAATTTCACTACAAATATGCAAACCTTGCAAAAGCGGGCGGTATTGGTTTTCTTTATCGAATGATTTGGTACGCACTGGGATTTTTCTTTTTGCTGATAAATGTATTGAGCACTTACTTTCTGCGAGCTTACTTAAATTCAAGGATCTCTAATTCCCTGCTGGTATGGCTGTTCAGCATATCGCTCAGCTTAAGTTTAAACTTTCTGATACTTTTACTCATTATTGGTTTGATCTTCAACATTCCATTTCAATTTTAAAAAAGATGCGAATAAAACTTTTATTATCAATTACCATTTGTGTTTTGCCGTTTATCGGTCTTGCTCAAAGCACCCGCTCCTATGTTGAACAAATAGGCGAACCCAACGCATGGGTTGATTCCGTTTTTTCTAAACTGAACCGCCGCCAGCGGGTAGCTCAGCTTTTCATGGTTCGTGCTCATACAAATAAGGGGAAGCTTTTTGAAGATTCTATTGCCAGGGTTATCAAACGGGAAGATATTGGGGGCCTCGTTTTTTTTCAGGGCGGACCACAGCGTCAGGCAGTGCTTACAAACCGGTATCAGGCAATTTCAAAAACGCCGCTCCTTATTGCTATGGACGGCGAATGGGGTTTGGGAATGCGATTGGACAGCACCATCTCTTACCCGTATCAAATGACCTTAGGCGCCATTCAGGATAACGATCTGATCTATAAAATGGGAAGCCAGATAGCGGATGATTTTAAGCGCATAGGCCTACACGTTAACTTTGTGCCCGACGCCGACATCAACAACAATCCAAAAAACCCGGTAATAGGTTACCGCTCATTTGGCGATAATAAATACAACGTAACGGCTAAGGTAGGTGCCTACATGAACGGGATGCAGGATAACGGCGTTCTGGTTAGCCTCAAACATTTTCCGGGCCACGGCGATACCGATGTAGATTCACATTATGATTTGCCGCAATTACCCTTTAACCGGGAGCGCTTAGACTCGCTAGAGATGTACCCCTTCCGGGAACTTATCCGCGAGGGCGCGTCTGGAATTATGGTAGCACACATGAGTATACCTGCGCTCGATTCTACCCGCAACCTGCCTTCCACTTTATCCAAACCAATTATAACGGGTATTTTAAAAAATGAGCTCCAATTCAAAGGCCTTATTTTTTCTGATGCGATGGAAATGAAAGGCGTGGTTAAATATTTCCCGAACGGCGAAGCGGATGTGCGTGCTATTATTGCCGGAAATGATGTGCTGGAACTTTCAGAAAACTCTGACCGGGCCGTGCGGCTTATCCGTAAAGCTATACGCCAAAACGAAATAAGCTGGGAACAGGTTAACGCAAGCGTTAAAAAAGTTTTGCTCGCCAAATTTTGGGTCGGTTTGAATAGTTACCAACCGGTAAAAACCGACAGCGTGTTTGAAGATCTGCACGAGCCTGCCGCAATTGCGCTTAACCAGCAGTTGGCAGATGCTGCGGTTACCGTTCTAAACAGCGATAGCCTGATCAAAAATATTGATTATTCAAAAAAGACTGCCTTGATTAGTATCGGGCCCAAAGAACTTTCTCTCTTTCAAAAGGAGCTCGCTCCGCGTTTTAGTAACTCCATGAATTTTATTGTTGCCAAAAACGCAACGCCATCAGACATTGCCAACGTAACCCGCGAACTCCAGAACTACGATCAGGTAATTATGGCCTTGATTGATACGCGGAGAAGGCCGGGGGCGGTGCTTGACTTCAGTAACGACGTAAAACTGCTGGCAAGCCGGGTAGCCGCCATGAATTCTATTGTTGCCGTGTTTGCCAATCCGTATGCAATAGCGGGTTTACCCGGAATTGAACAAGCCAAAACACTTATTATGAATTACCAGCAAAATGATGATCTGCAACGGGCAACCGTAAAAATAATTACCGGAGAGCTAAAGGCATCGGGTAAACTACCCGTAACGATCAATACATTTTATAAAAACGGCTTCGGCATTGCCGCACAATAAGCCCTTCAAACGCAAACAGCGGCTGCCCATCAAGGTAGCCGCTGTTGTATTGTTACGCGCGTTTAACTAATATTTGAATTCCGCTTTCGCGAAACTAACAAGTCCGGCTTTGATCTTATTAAACAGCTCAGCATTAGAAGTGGCGCTGATAATAACGGCACCATTGGCATTGGTGGTTGCAGATTTGAAATCGGCGGCGCTAAAATAGGTCATCAGTTTGTTTAGCTGCAAGGTTAATAAGCCTTTATAATCTTGTGATGAACTCACAGTGAGGTTTTCTACCTCCAGTTTCAGCGTAATATCTTCATTATAATTGAACTCTACCGGAATTTGCTTTCCGCTGGCATCCGTGTAAACGCCGCTTAATGAAAATACGTTCCCGGGAGAGGCTTTTTTTAACACCACTTTAAATTGAATTTCTGTGTAGTTTCCCGGGGGCACCTGTATGTTGCCAAACTCATGAGCAAGTTTAAAAAGATCAATAGTAGCCGGTTTGGAAAGTTTATACTCCAACTCCCGGTCATCATTTTTTGCTTCAAAATTGAGTTCGCTAATGGTTACATGCCCGGCTTTCCAGGTAAGGCTGGAGTTGGAGTTGACATCCACTACCAAACCGCTCCCGGCCTGGGTACTACCAACTGATGCGGTTGTATTAATTGATTGAACCTGATAAGCTATAATACCGCTTCCTGATGGCTCTTCCTGTTTACACGATGAAAGGAGAAGGGCGCCAATTAAGGGAAGGATACCCACGCTAAAAATTGATGCTTTCATGATTTATTGGTTTATTTAAAGCTGTTTAAATGCTAATACGTAAACATAACCAATATCGTTCATATCCAATTTAGATTTGTTGAGTCTTAGCGGCGGTTTGTATTCCCCTCAACAACGTTTGCCGAGGGGAAATTGAAGTGAACTACTTGTGCCCACATTAATTTAGCGGGATGTTGTGTGAGGTTAGCAATTTACATTCTGACCGGAATGAAAGTGATTAGCCGTGGGCACAGCGCATGGTTATCAAACATTAAAGTTATATTTGCCATCCAAAATTTGATTATCAGCATGAGAGAAATACAGTTCAGAGAAGCACTTCGTGAAGCATTAAACGAAGAAATGCGTAAAGACGAAACGGTTTTTTTAATGGGCGAGGAAGTTGCCGAGTACAACGGAGCTTACAAAGTAAGTCAGGGAATGCTTGATGAATTTGGCGCTAAGCGGGTTATTGACACTCCCATTGCCGAGCTTGGTTTTGCTGGCATTGGCGTAGGCGCTGCCATGAACGGTCTGAGGCCGATCATAGAATTCATGACATTTAACTTTTCTCTTGTAGCCATAGATCAGGTAATAAATGGCGCAGCTAAAATATTATCAATGAGTGGTGGTCAGTTTTCTGCTCCGATTGTTTTTAGAGGCCCAACCGGCAATGCCGGGCAATTGGGCGCACAGCACTCGCAAAATTTTGAGAGCTGGTATGCAAACTGCCCCGGCCTCAAGGTGGTGGTGCCTTCATCTCCCTACGAAGCTAAAGGTTTGCTCAAGCAATCAATAATTGATCCCGACCCGGTGATTTTTATGGAGTCGGAAGTGATGTACGGCGACAAAGGCGAAGTTCCGGAAGAGGAATATTACCTCCCGCTGGGCAAGGCCAATATTGTGAAAGAGGGAACTGACGTAACCATTGTAACCTTCGGAAAAATGCTTTCGCGGGTGGTAATGCCGGCAGTTGAAGAATTGACTAAACAGGAAATAAACGCAGAAGTAATTGATTTGCGCACAGTGAGGCCGATTGATTACGAAACGGTTATTGCATCTGTAAAGAAAACAAACCGGATGGTTTTTGTGGAAGAAGCCTGGCCGCTTGGATCTATCGCTACCGAGGTTGCTTTTAAAGTGCAGAAAGACGCGTTCGACTTTTTAGATGCGCCGGTTTTGAGAGTTACCTGCGCCGATGTGCCCCTGCCGTACGCTCCCACATTGATAAAGGAAGCCTTGCCTAATGCAGAGCGGGTGATTGCGGCGGTAAAAAGCGTGCTCTATATGCCGTCAGAAAAGAAATAGCATTTGTTGTTCAAAAAAAAGAGGCTTCCGCAAATTGCGGCAGCCTCTTTTTTTATTTATTACAGAAGTATCCTTTCACAGCCAGATTTAGCATCACTTCGGCATCAAGCCAAAGATTGTTCTTCAATCTCCCTCAATGCCGTTTCAGATTCGCTGTGTAATTTTCCCTTTAAGGTAAAGCTGAAAGTTGAACCACGGCCTTCCTCACTCTCAACCCAGATTTTCCCGCCGTTAGCTTCAGCAAATTCCTTACAGAGCATTAAGCCGATGCCCGTTCCTTTCTCATTTGCGGTGCCAATGGCAATCACCGGGAAGTTTTTAAACACCGATCGTTTACTGGCTGCGTTCATACCTATGCCATGATCGCTGATAGAAAACGCTACATTTTCTGCATCATGCTGTGCGGCAGTAATTTTAATTGTGCCCGATGGGTAAGTAAATTTAACCGCATTCGACACCAGATTGCGCACAATAAAATTTAAATGGTCGGCATCGGCAAACACCGTAAGGCTATCTGGAATTTGATTGTTTATCGCAATTGATTTCTGAGCGGTTTGCAGGCTGTAGGCTTCCAAATTCTTCTCAAAAATTACCTGCGGAAATATTTCTGTTGGCTTTACGCGGATGCCCTGCAATTGGGATTTGCCCCATTGTAACAAATTATCAAGCGTTTCTAAAGATGCCTCTGAATGTTTTTTAAGCGTAGCGATAATGTCTACACGTTCTTCGGTAGAAAAATCAATGCTCCCTAAAATATCCATCATCTGGACCACGTTGCTAACCGGGCTTCGCAGGTCATGTCCGATAATGGAAAAAAGCTTGTCTTTAATCGCGTTGGATTCTGTAAGCTCCCGGTTTAAGGCTTTGATCTTCCGGATGTAGAACGACATGACCACCATAATTGCCAGAATGCTTAGCGTGCAGATAATTAAAATGTTGCGTTGCAGGGCCTGCGCTTCCTGAGCAAGCGGATTTGAAAGGTTTTCGGCGATAGCCGGTACGCAGAAGAGCAGCAGAGCTGCAGCAAAAATTAGTTTCCTGATCATAGTTGTTTTTAAGCGTGTCAAAAGCTTCAGCTTCTCACCGGTATTGCTTACGGAAACCAGGCAAAGAAGTTTGATATTTTAATAAGGAATTAATAACTACGCGATCAATAAGTACTTGTTATAATAAGCCTGACACGGCGATCAGGAGTCGGAATTCTTTAATTATCTTTTGATTAGAAGTTCTCTAATGGCAGACCATCCGAATATTTTGCCTGCGTGAGTATTTGCTTTGTTACGGCTAAATTGCCAGTGTACGCTAATTATTTTATTGTTATGTATATATTTGTAGCTAATGAAGTTTAAAAGATCAATCGGTATAGGCGTTTCTGCCTTTCTTTTGCTGTGTTTTTCAGTAACGCTGCTTCCGCTTGATTTTTTTCATAACCATACCCTTGAGCGCACAATTTGCCGCGACTCACAAAATCAGCCATGCAATCATAAATATCACCTCTCAAGTGTAAAAAGCTATTGCTGGGCATGTGCGGCTCATTTGGATAGTAAATTCGCCATTCAACCAAATCTCAACAGCGTTTACTCATTTCCTACGCTGAATGTTTTTTCAGAGAATAAGATTGTATCTTATTTCGCCGACTTTATCTTTTCGGCTTTACGCGGCCCGCCTCAAAACTAATTCTCGCAGTTTTGTTCTTCGCCTTTCGGCGATAAATTCATTTTTTATTCCCATAATTCCACTCTAATGAAATTAAAAGCAATTTTAATAGCACTCTCATGTCTATTTCCGATAACTACCATCGCCAGCGTTCTGGCAATTAGCGGCCGCGTTACCGACGCCAATACCAACCAACCACTCGCAGGCGCCACAGTGTCTTTCCCCGATTTAAGAATCACTGTTATAGCGGGAGAAAATGGCGAATTTACTTTTCAAAACATCCCCAACAAGGGAAAATTTCTGATAGAAATTAAGTACATCGGGTATAAAACCCTCACCCAAAACATTGATCTGACCAACGCTGGCCGTATGGAATTTTCGCTCAGCCCGAGCATAATTGAGGCCCGTGAGGTAGTAATTACAGGCACCGCTTTTAGTACAGATAACCGCCAGAACAGCACATCCGTAACGGCAGTTTCTAAAAACGAGTTGATCAATAATCCCGGCGGGAACCTCATTGATGCCATCGCCAAAGTTCCGGGCGTATCTCAAATTACTACAGGCGGCGGTATTTCAAAACCGGTTATCCGCGGTCTGGGTTACAACCGGGTAGTTACTTTAATTGACGGCGCCAAGCAGGAGGGGCAGCAATGGGGCGATGAGCACGGCATTGAAACCGACCAATACAATGCAGACCGGGTTGAAATTCTGCGGGGTGCCGCCAGTTTACTTTATGGCTCTGATGCGCTGGGCGGAGTCATAAACGTGTTGCCGGCCTTGCCTGCTCCCGAAGGAAAAATACGGGGCGAAATTTTAACAAACTATGCCGGCAATAATGGTTTAACCGGTACCTCGGCCATGCTGCAGGGTAATGCCAACGGCTTCATCTGGCAGGGTCGGGGCTCCTATAAAAATGCATATAGCTACGATGCTCCAGGCGGACGGATTGCCAACACCGGTTTTAATGAAACCAGTTTGAGCACACTCCTGGGCCTTAATAAAAGATGGGGATATGCGCATTTAAACTTGTCGAGCTTCAAAAATAATATCGGTTTGCCCGATTTTAGTCGTAACGATAACGGATTTTTTGAAGATGAAAACGGAACTCGTCTAACAGACAATCAACTGGAAAATCGCGACTTATTTTTACCCTTTCAGGATGTGCGTCATTACAAAGCGGCCATCAACAGCAATTTACTTTTTGGGAACAATCATTTGCATACCACACTGGCGTTTCAAAATAATCAGCGCCGGGAGCTTGAAGATAGTCGTAATGACCCCTCTTTATTTTTTGACCTTAAAACCTGGTCGTACGACTTTAAGTATTACTTCGCCGAAAACAACGGTTGGGAGCCTGTTATCGGCCTTTCCGGCTCGCTGCAGGATAATGAAAATAAAGCGGCCGAGCTTTTAATCCCCGATTATCGGGCAAATGATCTCGGCCTGTTCGCTTACGCGAAAAAAACATCGAACAAGAGCACCTTTAATTTGGGTGCCCGGTTTGATTACCACAAAATTAACGGCGAACGAATGCTGGAAGACGGCGATCTGAAATTTAATCAGTTTGAAAATAAATTTTCAAATCTATCGGGCGCTGCGGGTTATACTCATCAATTTACAGATCGGGTTAACTTTAAATCAAATCTGGGAACTGCGTTCCGTTCGCCCAATATTGCCGAGCTAAGTTCGAATGGCGTACACGAGGGCACATTCCGCTACGAGATTGGCAATACAAATTTAAATCCGGAGAACAGTTTTTACGCCGACGCCACCTTAGAGTATAGCAGCGATAAGGTGCAGGCCAGTGCCGGTTTGTACAACAACTACATTTTAAACTACATTTATAGCAGCCAGAGTAACTCTGAAAGCATTGAGGTTGATGCCGAAACCCTGCCCGTTTACCGTTTTGTACAAAGTGATGCCAATTTATATGGTGCGGAGTTCGAGCTGACGTTGCATCCGGTAGAAGCGTTGCATTTTGAAAACAGTTTTGCTTTTACGCACGCTCAAAACCGGGAAACGGGTAATCCGCTGCCTTTTATTCCCGCGGCTACATTACGCAATGAATTGCGCTTTGAGCCCAGAATTAAAAATTTTAACAACGCGTTTCTGTCCATAGGATTAAATAATGTTTTTAAGCAAAACCGTATTGATGATTTTGAAACCGCTACTGCGGGATATACGCTTGTTAACCTTTCTGCGGGCAGCTCAATTATGCTTGGTAAACAGCCGTTGCGGATAAATATATCTGCCAATAACCTGTTTGATAAAGCCTATTATGATCATTTAAGCCGCTTTAAACCCGGCCGTTTAGATGAAACTAATCCGCTGGAGGGCCATTATAATCAGGGAAGAAATATCTCTTTGGGGTTGTATTTGCCCTTTGTTGTAAAATAAAAATCTAAATGGTTACTGTCTTTGGCTGAAGGAGACAGTAACCATTTCAGTATCCCACTACCCTGTTAAGGCTGCATGGTAAATATCAATTTGCCAAACACAAACCGGCCGTTAAACCCAAACTGAGTTGCGCCGCGGCTGTATAAAAATCTGCCGTTTGAGGTGTTATCTAACCCGCCGGTATAACTTTGCGCCGGGTCGCCGCTCACATTATTTTCAAAATTACGCGGATGTATAAAGCTTTTATCGGGATAAATATCAAACAGGTTATTTACACCCAGCGCCAGGTTTAAATCTTTACGCACCCTGTAATTCAGGGTAAGATCGGTTACCCATTTGGCAGAATAGGTTTGATCTAACTGCAAAGGCAAATTGGCAACGGCGGGATCTGTGGCATTCAGAAAAGTAATTTCTCCGAAACGGACGGTTCTGGCAAGCAGGCCAAAACGGCTGGTGGTGTAATTTGCACTGAGCGTGATTTTATTTTTCGGCACCGAAGTTTCAAACCGCGATCGTTCCAGCCGATCAAACAATTTGGCTTTCAGGGCCGGGTTACTCTCAATTGTTGCCGAACCACGCACTTCTTCTACATTGGTATCGTTAAAATTTGCTGCCGCGGTAAAAGCAATTCGGTTTCCCGAGGTGCCAATATCAAACCGGTCGCTCAAAACAATATCCAGCCCTTTGGTTTTTGTTGAGATGGCATTGGTAAAAAACTGAACGCTGTTGATTACCCCGTTGGGATCTACAGTATTTAAAATCTGGTTTACCGTTCCCGCCGGATTCTGATTGCCGGCGGCATCCCGCTCGCGGGTGTACTGACTTGAAAAAACAATGCGATCATCGATATTAAGCTGATAAGCATCTATGGTGAACGTTAAGTTTTCAAGTAATTTGCCTGCCAGGCCAACGCTGTAGGAATGTGATATCTCTGGCTTTAACGAGCCCACACCAAACTGGTTTACAACGGTGTTATCATTATTAACTGTTAAAACCTGCGTTGGATTTCCCTGTACAAACTGAGTACTTTCATTATTAAAAAAACGCTGGTGTAAAGAAGGCGCTCTAAAGCCTGATGCCACGGCTCCGCGAACAGCGAAATCATCAACAACTTTAATCCGCCCGGTAAATTTGTACGAAAAATTACTGCCAAAGTCGCTGTAATCTTCATATCTGCCGGCAGCACTCAGCAATAACCGCGATCCGAAATCGCTTTCCAAATCTAAATATATGCCGGTGTTATTTCGCGATTCATCTATAGCGTTTGCCGGAGTAAACCCCGGAAAAACCTGAGCTCCTGCGGCGGCAAATCCCGTACCTACCCGTCGTCCGGGGATGTTTGCCGAGGGCTGACCGAACGAGTACGACAGCTCTTCGCCCGCTTCAATCTGGTAGTTGTCTATCCGGTGCTCTGCACCAAACGCAATATTCAACGAATTTACACCCCCAAAAGGGAATCGTCTAACCAGATCAAGATTGGTTGTATTCTGTCTGAATTTCAACAAGCCGGCATCGAACTGTGTAGGGCTTGTTCCTAAAGGTAGCGAGGCATTGAGTGTATTGATGATATCAAACCGAATAGAATTTTGGCCGGCGGTGTTGCTCAGGTCATAGCTCCAGCTACCTAAAGTGCCGCGGATTCCGGCGCTTAGCGAAAGGTCATTAATATCTGTGGTTATCAAAGGCAAAAATCCATTAGGGTAAATGGAAAGATCCACCTGAGCAGCTTGTGTTGGAAGCCTGTAAAACCCGGCCGCTTCGCCGGTTTTATTGGTAAACCCGTGTGCCAGATAAACCGTTGCCCCGGTTCCTACTTCATACTCGCCATTCAAAAAATATCCGGCGTTTTTCATATCAGAATTACCCACCCGCATATTATTCCGGTCTAATCCGGCGTCTCGGGCCCGGGCGTCGTCGGCAGCTTTCAACGCTGCAAACCGGCTCTCAAATTCCGCCTGAGTTTCATTGGCTCCTCTGGAGGGCAGGCCAGAATACAACAGCGGGCGTGTATCCAGGCCACCCCGGTTGGTAGCACCTCTCGAAAGATATTGCCCTCCGAAATTGATAAATCCTTTTCCTTTAAGATCAAAACCCTTGCTTAAATCTGCCTGAAAAGTCTCGCCGTCGGTAAAATTACGGCCCAGTGATTCTGATAGAGACTGGCCGTATGTTGTGGAAACAGTTAGCGGTGTGACCTTTTTCAGGATGATATTTATCACGCCGGCGATGGCGTCAGATCCGTACTGAGCAGCTGCACCGTCCCGCAACACTTCAATACGATCTATGGCAGCAACCGGGATAGAATTCATATCGGTGCCCACTGTACCCCGCCCAAAAGTTCCGTTTATATTAACCAAAGCAGTTGTATGGCGTCTTTTTCCGTTTACCAGCACCAAAACCTGATCGGGCCCCAAGCCTCTTAACGAAGCCGGATCAATGTGATCTGTGCCGTCGGCTACGGTTTGCCGGTTTGAGCTGAAAGAAGGAGCTACATAGTTTAATATTTGCGTGATGTCTGTTTGTGCGAAATTCTTTACCTCCCTGGCTGAAATAACATCAACCGGTACGGCAGTTTCAATATTGGTTCTTGGAATGGATGAC
Organism: Daejeonella sp.; assembly: GCA_041749185.1. Taxonomy (GTDB): domain Bacteria; phylum Bacteroidota; class Bacteroidia; order Sphingobacteriales; family Sphingobacteriaceae; genus Daejeonella. The sequence goes on from JBGTBV010000073.1 coordinate 18,704, forward strand.
CTCGACCCGATAACAATCACCTCATCCAGAGAAGATTCTGCGTCGCGTAAGGTAAAGTTGCGAATTGATGTTTGTCCGTTGATCGCTACTGTCTCGGTTATTGTTTCAAACCCGATAAAAGAAACCCGAATTTGAAATGAACCGGGACCAGGAAACTGGATGAAATATTCGCCGTTTTCATTTGTTGATGTGCCCAGCTGCCGATCCTGCACATTTAAGCTAACCCCCGGAAGCGGTGCTCCGTTTTGGTCAACAACTTTTCCCTTTAAACTTTGGGCCTCAACCTGGCCGCATGCTAACCCAAATAACAGGGCAAAAAGCGTTCTTAAATATAAATTTTTCATATCGAGGGGTTTATTAATACTCAATTTAAGCATATTAATTCCAACACACATTGATAATGGTGTTTATTTATCTGTGCCACGGCTAAAAAATATCATAAAAAAGCCCCGACCTGAAAACAGACGGGGCTGGCAAAATGAATGGAAAATTTACAGGCTGTAGGAAAGCTTGCCGAAAACATGCCGCCCGTTAAACCCGAATTGAGTTGCGTTCCTGCTGTACTGAATCCTTCCGTTTCCCGTGTTATCGCGTGAAGCGCTGTTAATATAGTTAAGCACCGGGTCGCCCGTCAGGTTATCCGGCCGGTTGTTCGGGTCTATGTAAAGTCTATCCGGATAGATATCAAACAAGTTGCTTACCCCTACAGCAAAATTCAGCTCGCGGGTAAAAGAATGGTTTAAAGACATATCGGTTATCCACTTGGGCGAGAAAGTTTGGTCTGCAAAAGGCACGGTCAAATTTTCTGGCAACGTGCCATCAAATGGATTCTTGTAACTTATCTCTCCGAAACGAACCGTACGGGCAGATATTCCCCAGGTTTTAGCAAAATACCCGGCGGTGAAATTTAGCTTACTGTCTGGAATTGACGACTCAATTCTTGAACGCTCCTGCCGGTTGAATAATTGATTGCTTAATACCTGATCACTATTTACTTGATCAGACGCGTTCACCTCCTCAACACGGGTACGGTTTAAGTTAAGCCCGGCAGAAAGCGAAATTCCCTGACCCGGATTACGCAGCGAAATTCTGTTTGTAAACATAAAATCAAGGCCGCGGGTTTCTGTTGAAACCGCATTCGCAAAAAACATAACGCTGTTTATTGCGGCAGTTGGATCTACTGCATTTAGCAATTTGTTAACGGCGCCTGCAGGAAGCAAAACTCCTTTTGCATTACGTTCCCGCTCGTACAATCCCGAAAGGATAATCCGGTCGTCTACGTTTATTTGATACACATCGGCAGAAAAACTTAAAGTTTTAATGAGGTTACCGGTAAACCCGAGGTTTACTGAATTCGATTTTTCAGGTCGTAAGGATCCAACACCAAACTGACTTACGGCGGGGTGATCATTATTTACGATGAGATCTGAAGTGGCTTTTTTATTAATGAACTGAGAGCTTTGGTTGTTAAAATATTGCTGATGCAAAGAGGGGGCCCTGAATCCGGTTGAATAGGAACCCCTTACCGCAAAGCTTTTATAGAAATTGTACCTGCCAGAGGTTCTGTAAGACATATTGTTACCGAAATCACTGTAATCATCAAGACGGGCCGCCAAACCCAGCCTGATTTTTGAGCCGAGGGAAGTCTCTACATCGGCGTAAGCTGATTTATTATTGCGTGATTTGTTCAGCGAATTAACCGGTGTGAAACCAGAAAATACCTGTGCTCCCGGCTCGGCAAAAAGACTGCCGAGTTTGCGGGCGGCAATGCTTTTGGATGGCTGACCGTACGAGTAAGATAATTCCTCGCCAGCTCTGATCTCGTAATTATCGGTGCGGTACTCGGCACCAAAAGCAGTTGTGAATGAATTGAAAATACGCCCCAGATTGAACGTGCGGCTAAAATCCAGATTACTGGTATTCTGTCTGAAATAGAGATCGCCGGCATAAAAATTATCAGGGCTGGTGCCCAGCGGCAAGGATGCGTTTAAGGTTTGCGAAATATTAAAGTCAATATTATTTTTGCCGCTTACGTGGCTCAAATCATAATTCCAGCCTAATAATCGGCCTCTTATTCCTGAAGCAACAGACAAATCCTGGATGCCGGTGTTAATTAACGGCAGATATCCGTTAGGGTACATTCCAAGGTCTATCTGAGCGGTTTCTCCCGGCAAGCGGTAAAAACCGGCTGCTTCGCCATTTTTTAAAGTGTAGCCGGCGGTTAAATACAACTCCATGTTTTTAAGGAGCGCAAAATTACCATTGATGAGCAAACCCCCGTTTGATGATTCTGCATTACCTACCCGCATGTTGTTGCGGCTAAAACCGGCTGATAAGGCCTTCAGGTCATCGAGCGTCTTTGCCTTTTCATAGCGTTTTACAAAATCCTTTTCGCATTCGCAGTCGGTTTTCACCAGAAGTGGAGAGTACAGCAACGGGCGTGTATCAAAACCGCTGCGGTTGGTGGCTCCCCGATACAAAAACTGACCGGAAAAGTTGAGAGAGCCGCGGCCAGCCAGACTAATGCCCTCGCTGTAATCAATCTGAAACGTTTTACCATCATTGTATCGCAGTCCGTTGGTTTCTGAAGCCGATTCACCGTATGACATCGACATGTTAAATGGAGAATTGGATTTCAGGATAATATTGATCGCCCCGCCAATGGCGTCAGATCCATACTGGGCCGAAGCGGCATCGCGTAAAATTTCTATGCGTTCAACAGCCGATACCGGAATGGAGTTCATATCGGTTCCTACCGCACCGCGGCCAAATGTTCCGTCAACGTTTACCAACGCGGTGCTGTGGCGGCGTTTGCCGTTTACCAAAATCAGCACCTGGTCGGGGCTTAGTCCACGCAAAGAAATTGGATCGATGTGGTCGGTTCCGCCAGCTATAGTTTGCCGGTTAGAATTGAAAGATTGCATTGCGTAGCTAAGAATTTGGGTGATATCTTTCTGCGCAAACTTCTTCATCTCTTCTGCCGTGATAACCTGCACCGGCGCCGAGTTTTGATTGATAGAATTTCCACCTGCCGCTCTGTTACCCGTTGAAACCTGGATTTCGGGTTGATAGTCTAAATCAGACAACGCTATGGTGATGTTTTGAGAACCGCTTTTTATAGCTACATCCTGAAAAGCGGGTTGGTAATTATCCGAAGATATTCTCAGCCGGTAACTTCCCCGCGAAGGGAATTTGTATTGAAACTCACCGCTGTTATTTGTGGTTGCTTCAGTTAGTCCCTGAAAATAAATTTTGATGCCAGGCAGGGCCTCGCCCTTCTGGTTGGTAATTTTGCCGGTCAGACTTTGTGCATGAGCTAGCAAGCCCGGGCAACAGAGTATAAAAACCATGAAAATCTTTTTGTAAAGTTTATCCATATTGATAGTTAAGGGGGTTGTAATGTAATCATTAATATTTAAAACCAAATTTCATTTCACTGATTTCCAGATCAATTTGATTTTTGTTTTATTTATTTTGATTTTTAGAGCAAAATTACTTGTGGGTGACTATCGACTTCCGGTAACGCTGCAAAATGAAAATAACTATTCCGCAAATTATTGAGAATCGAAATACGGGGTGGCTGGGTTTGAGTAGCAGCAACGCGGCAATGCAAAATACGATGAGAAAAACGGCCAGATAGGCAAAATAGGTGCTCAGCACCAGGCGTTGCAACCAGTTCATAAAAGCTAATTTGATTTTTCTATTCGAAATCCAACGTCGACAATTTCCTTTAATGGATTGTCCCGCATGTTCTGCTCAATCTCAAATACATAATTGCCTTTCGTGTTAAATTTGTAGTCAGATTTAAAAGGCAACTGCAGGCTGTACAAATTGCCGGAGCCGCTTCCGAGCCATTCTCCATCCGGATGGGCAAGCGTATATTCCTTTCGCTCGCTGATCACTTTCCCATCGGGATTCTTAATACGTACCAGAAAAAATACATTCGCATATTTATAGTTACTGGTGTGCCTCAGATTGATTTGAACGTTGTAAAGAGATTCAGTATCCTCAATTTGAACCGGCACCCGAATCTTGTTAGTGTAACTCCAGGTACGGTTTTCGAGCGTGTAATTCACATCGGCAACAGCCCCGGCATTTTCACAAGATGATGCGGAAATAACACATACAGCTAGCATTAACAAACTTTTACAAAGCCTAAAACTCATTCGATAGGTTTCTGCCTGTTGTTATTATTACGGTTATTTTTCCGCCGGTTATTGTTACGGTTTCTCCGAACCTCATCGGTTGCCGGTGCACCATCTGGGGCTTCGGCAGACTTATCAATTTGCTGAGCTGATTGCTGCTCAATTTGCTGACCTGCCTGGCCGGCAGAAGCAGGATTTGGTTTCAACTTATTGCGATTATTACGAGGATTTTTCTTCCGCCGTGATTTATCATCCAATCGGGTCAGGCTATCCTGCCCGACCACGTTCTCGTAATCAAGCACCTTTGTAATCTCGGGCTTTAGAATTTCCACCGTTAAATCTCTCAACTCTGCGGGCTTTTCTCCACTGCGGTTTAGCTGCTGGATTTCTCTAACCCGGCCTATTTCAAGTGGTATCCAATTTTCATCATTGGGATAGCTGAACCACATTAATTTTTTGAAAATATCTGTTTTCTGTAGCCGGGCGGTGCCTTTCAGAGTTTCCAGGCGGTCCACCTTATCGGGAATATCCCGCAAGGCATCCATATACGTATCCAACTCGTAATTGAGACAGCATTTAAGCTTTCCGCACTGGCCGGCAAGTTTTAATGTATTGAGGGAAAGGTTTTGATACCGTGCGGCCGAGGTGGAAACCGTTTTAAAATCTGTAAGCCAGGTAGAGCAGCATAACTCGCGGCCGCAGGAACCGATGCCGCCCAAACGGCTGGCCTCCTGCCGCATGCCAATTTGCCGCATTTCTATACGGATGCGGAAAGCTTCGGCCATTTTCTTTATGAGCTCCCTAAAATCTACCCGGCCTTCGGCGGTGTAATAAAAGGTAGCTTTGGTTTTATCGCCCTGGTAATCTACATCGCTTAATTTCATTGCCAGACCGAGTTCTTTGGCCAACACCCTCGCTTGGTGCATGGTAGAGAATTCGGTTTCTTTAGCCAGTTTCCATTTTTCAACATCCAGCGGAGATGCTTTGCGGTAAATCTTTTTCACCACATCGTCCTGCCGTACATGCCGCTTTTTGAGCTGCATCCTAACCAGCTCTCCGGTTAAAGAAACATGGCCAATGTCGTATCCGCCGGTGGTAGTCTCAACTGCGACTAATTCTCCGGCCTCCAGGTACAAATTATCAATATTGAGAAAAAATTCTTTGCGGGAACCCTTAAACTTTACTTCAATTATATTGAAGGCTTTATAATTAGCCGGCATATCCATATGGGCAAGCCAGTCATACACGTCTAATTTACTGCAACCGTTTGTAAGGCAAGATCCATTACTTTTACAGCCAGCGGGGGCACAACCGCCCGTTGAACAATTTCCACATCCCATATTAAGCGTATATATGCTGAGTCCCCGCAGGGAACGTATTAAACTTTAAAATTTTAACCAGTTGCAAAGATACATCTAAAAATAAAATTTTAGGATTGGCGTTCCGCTCCACATGATACTGCGCTTTTTCAAGCTCTAAAACCATGGCTTCTGCCTGGGCGATGCTGATGGCGTTTGTAAATTTGATTATAAAACTCTTTTCTGCTTCGGGCAGGTGAATCAGTGCTGATGCGCCGCAAAGAATCAACACGCTCTCGCGGAGAAGATTGACACCATATTGCAAAAAATTCTTCTGGTTTTCTCTACCGAGTTTGGCCGCTTTGTCAGTAAAATCAACTATTTGCGAGCCTTTATCGGCGTACGCAATTTGCAACCAGTTTCTAAACATTTGCAGTTTATCATCTTCCTGTTCATCAGCTAAAGAAATTGCAGCGGTTAAATTACCGTCGCTAAGATATGCCGCCTGCGTTGCTTTATTTTCTGGCAAACCTTTAGTATCCATCAAAAAAGTTGTAATGTCTTTTTTTGAAAGGCGTGGAATTTTAACCAGTTGTGTTCTTGAAATGATGGTGTTCAATATGTGATCGGCGTTTTGAGCCACTAATATAATTAAGGTTTTGCTGGCAGGCTCTTCCAGAGTTTTTAATATCCGGTTGCCTTCATTCCCCAGGTACTCAGGAAGCCAGATAATCATCACTTTGTATTCAGATTCGAACGACTTTAACGTCAGACGACTGAGAATATTCATGCACTCAGCCTTGTTGATATTGGGCTGTCTATTCTGGGCGTCTAACTTCTCCCGCCAGTCATCCAAATTAAAATACGGGGATTTCAGAATTAACTTACGCCATTCCTGCTGATCGGGCATGGAATCTTCTTTCTCGCCGCCTCTAAAAAACGGATAGGAAAAATGTAGGTCGGGATGCACCAATTTGCTGTATTTACGGCAGGAAGAACATTCAGCGCAACTGTCTTTTTCACCCCGGTTTAAACAGCTTATAAATTGCGCATAGGCCAGCGCAAGCGCCAAACTTCCGCTTCCTTCAGGCCCCAGAAAAAGCTGGGCATGACTAATGCGATTTTCTAAAACGGTTTGAATTAATCGGGCTTTGATTTCTGTTTGGCCCACTACATCACTAAACTGCATGGCCTGCAAAATAGGAAAAATAGATTGGAGATGTGAGTTTTTGAATACGGGTCTTTGAGCGATTACTTTTTACCTTTGGAATTATATCAAAATAATTGACCAACCCTTCTTATGTCCAGAATCATCGCATTCGATTACGGAACCAAACGCATCGGCGTAGCTGTAACAGATCCCTTACAGATAATTGCCACCGGACTGGACACCATACACCCGAAAGACCTGGTTGAGTTTTTGAAAAAATTTATGTCGACCGAAGCAGTTGAGCTGTTTATTGTAGGGGAGCCAAAGCAGATGGACGGAACGCCTTCGCAATCTGCGCAACACGTTAAGGGATTTGTTAGCACGCTCAAAAAGCAGTTCCCGGAAATTCCGGTGGAGATGGTAGATGAACGTTTTACTTCTAAAATGGCCGCAGCAACCGTTGCGCAAAGCGGCCTAAAAAAATCGGACCGGCAGAATAAGGAGAGGCTGGATACGATTTCGGCTACGATTATCTTGCAATCGTATCTAGAAATGAGCCGCTAAAAGCAAGAGCTGTTTGGAGGCCAAACCGAGAAAATCAGAAATTACTATCTTTGCCGCCATGGAGTTATTAAGCGACGAACTTACAAACTACCTGGATGAACATTGTGAACCGGAGAGTGGTCTGTTAGCGCAGATTAACCGGGAAACACATTTGAAGGTTTTGATGCCCCGAATGCTATCGGGCAATTATCAGGGCCGGTTGCTGAGTATGCTCAGTAAAATGCAAAATCCCCGGCGCATTTTAGAAGTGGGAACGTACACGGGCTACGCAACCTTATGCTTAGCCGAAGGGCTGAGGGCCGATGGCATTATTCATACCATTGATATAAACCCGGAGCTTGAAGAGCGTGTGCGAAAAAACTTTTCACAATCAGCACACAGCCAGCAGATTATTTTCCATTGTGGAAATGCTCTGGAAATCATTCCCGGTTTAACGGATATTTTTGATCTTGCCTTTATAGATGCCGATAAAAAAAATAACCTGACGTATTACAACCTGATTGTAGACCGGCTTCGCCCCGGCGGGCTAATTATTGTTGACAATGTGTTATGGAGCGGCAAAGTGCTGCAACCTGCTATCGCCGACAAAGACACGAGGGAAATAATTCATTTTAATGAAGCGTTAAATTGCGATCTACGGGTGGAGAAATTGATTTTGCCCGTTCGGGATGGTTTGTTTCTTGCATTAAAAAAGTAACATGAAAAAACTGATTATCATTTTATTTTTACTGGTTTATACTGCCGCAGGTGCACAAACATCCGCAAGCAGCTATATTAAGAAACATAAAGACGATGCCGTTGAGCTGATGAATCTGCACGGTGTGCCGGCAAGCATTATATTAGCTGTGGCCATGCATGAGTCGGCAAACGGAACAAGTAAGATAGCCCGTTATCTGAATAACCATTTCGGGATGAAGGGGAAAAATTCAAGTACAAAAATTAAATCGGCTTACCGCGGCTACAAATCGGTTGAGTTAAGTTATTTAGATTTCGTATCGTTTTTAGAGCGTCGTAGTCAGTTTGACAAGCTATTTATCAAGTATCCGCAATATGATTACAAAAGTTGGGCGCTTGGCATTCAGCGTGGAGGTTATGCTGCCAGCCGCACATGGGCAAGCCAGGTAATTGCCACGGTTAAAAAATACGAGCTGTGGAAATTTGATAATATTCCGGCTAAAGATAATTCTGCTTCAGATAGTGAAAGTGCAACCGTTTCCACACCCGTTTATAAAGTTAAACGGGGAGACACATTGGGTAAAATAGCATGGAGATCAAATACAACTGTAAAAGCGATCATGCAAAAAAACCACTTAAAGGGAAGCAACTTAGAAATTGGCCAGGAATTAAAATTATAATCGTTGAAAATAAGTATAACCGTACTTTTTGCCATCACGCTGCTATTCAGCTCCTGCGCAAACAAGCTTAATGTTCGCAAAGCACCGGCGGCCGGCGGTGTTAAAAAGGTTGTTATCAACAATAATCTGATCAGCCGTTACTCTGGCGAAACTTACATCAATTCATACAAAGCTATCGCGATAAGCGAAATGAACCGCTCTGGTATACCGGCCAGCATTACGTTGGCGCAAGGCTTACTTGAGTCTGGCAACGGAAACAGCAGTTTGGCACGGGAAGCCAATAACCATTTCGGCATAAAGTGTAATTCTGAATGGAAGGGGCCTACTATTCTGCGTGATGACGATCAGCGTAACGATTGTTTCAGAGTTTATAGAACTGCTCAGGAATCATTCAAAGACCATTCAGAATTTTTAAAGCGTAAACGGTACGCTTTTTTGTTCGAGTTGGATAAAAACGATTACCGCGGCTGGGCGCATGGTCTGAGCCAGGCGGGATACGCAACCAACCCGAGATACCCGGAATTGTTGATCAGTTTGGTTGAGCGCTATCAACTGGATCAGTATGATCGCAAGGAAAGCGGCATTGAAAAAATAAAGCGGGAAGATAAAGTCCTGGCAGAAATCAATCAGAACATCCCCAAAGAAAAAGAACCCGTTACCGTTAAGCCAACTGTTACTATGAAGATTTATGAGGTAAGGGCCGGCGACACTTTATATTCTGTCTCTAAGCGTTTTGCATTAACCGTTGAAGAAGTTCGAATTTTAAATAACCTCGGCGATAAGGACCTTCAGCCCGGGCAGTTATTGGTAGTTTCTAAATAATTATTCTGAACGCTTCGGGCAGATCAAATAGAAAAACCGTCGCTCCAAACGGAACGACGGTCGGTTTATGAATTTTGATGCGTGTTAAAATCCGCTCACGTTCAGCCTTCCGTTAGTTACACATTTACCCGAGAGTGAAGAAGTAGGCACTGCGCTTGCTAAAATGGCTGATTTTATCTGCGAAGCCGTTGAACCCGGGTGCGTTGAGGCGTACAAAGCAACCGCTCCGCTTACATGCGGTGTGGCCATAGAAGTACCGCTATATGCACCATAGGAGGAGATAATCTTTCCCTTGCTACTTTTTGGCAGGGTAGAGAAAACTCCAGAACCAGGGGCGCCGATATCAACGCTTGTTGCGCCGTAGTTAGAAAAACTGGAAATTGTTCCATCTTTTACAATAGATGCTACCGCGATGATGTTATCGCTCGCGTATCCAGACGGATATCTGGTGGTTGCATCATTATCCAATCCATCATTACCGGCGGCGGCAACAAACAGAACGTTTTGAGCACCAGCCCGGTCTATGGCATCTTTAAGGGCCTGCGAAAAACCGCCGCCTCCCCATGAGTTGTTAGAAGCCGGAAGATTTAAATTATGCCTAACTTTAAGATCGGTGAGGTAATCTACCGATTTGATAGCGTTGGCAGTGGTACCGCCATTTCTGCCCAGAAACTTAGCCGAAATCATTTTCACAGTCCAAACTACGCCGGCAACGCCCTTGTTATTGCCGCCTTTAGCGCCGATAGTTCCGGCCACGTGGGTACCGTGGTCATCGCCTACACCGTCAAAAGTACTGTTGTTGTTTCCGTCGAAATCCCATCCGTGAACATCGTCAACATATCCGTTTCCATCATTGTCAACTCCGTCAACCGGGTCAAAAGGGTTTGTCCAGAAATTATCAACCAGATCTTCGTGGTTAAACATCGCACCTTCATCAATAATTCCGATAAATACAGACGACGAGCCGGTTTTGCCTGCAGCCCAGCTTTCGCCGGCCTGACTGCCAAACTGGTTAGCAGGACTGGTAGCATCGCCAAACATTCCCCAAAGCGAGCCATTGGTGTAGTACAAATCATTTGAAACCGAACTATGCTGATAAATGAAATTGGGCTCGGCATATACAATTTCCGCTCCTGTCATTTTAGAGCGGGCTTCTAAAACGGCAAGGGGCGTGTGAACTACTACAAAACCATCGTTATCGCCCTGGCGCTGCATGGCTTTGGTGAGTACTTTTTCCTTAACCCTTCCGCTAATACGCAACAACGCGGCTGCACGGGCATCTTCTGATACTCCCTTTTTAAATTTTACCAATAATTCGTTTGGCACAAACTCCGCCCGGCCAAGTCCTACGGCACTTGTACTGGCCATTGCCGATTCGCTTGCCTCATCGGCAATTTCTACAGGCTCTTTAGAACAACTTGTCCACAACATGGCTGTTAACAATCCAAACCCGATTGCCCTTGTCGAAAACGATAGATTTACTTTAAGCATAATGTTTATTATTTAGGTGATTTAATAATTTGTAATATAGGTCGTTAACCAGATTTTCAGCGTTTTTTTCTTTTTTTTTGTTTTATAAACGCAAGTACCATTTTTTAAAATTATACGATAGATTACATTCATTTTACAAACGCGTAGTAACTTCGGATTAAAATTATAGTTATTGCACGATAGTTGGCCGCCCGGTAGTTTTAGAACATCCGAACCAATTTTTTAATTAAAGCTCGTAAAACAGCAGATTTCAAAAATTTTATGTTAAAGGTTGTTAAATGAGAAACCCATTTAGAATTTACCAATAGCTTTACAATCAGGTGAAAAGAACGATACTTTTTCTTCTTGCAGTGTTTCTCGGATTCGGTTCGGCTCTTAAAGCCCAGGAGAAGCCCGTACAGGGAATTGTTTTTGACCTCGAAAGCAAACAAAGGCTAAGCCGGGTTTATATTTATAATTTGAATACCAGTAAAGGCTTTTACAATAACAGCAAAGGAGAATTCAGCACCTCGGCCTCTGAGGGCGATATACTTGTTGCCGCTTTGCAAGGATACAATGTGGATACCGTGAGCGTTGGGAGCCAGGGCACCGTTTTGTTCTATTTAAGGAGAAACAGCATTCAATTGCGGGAAGTTGAAATTCAGGATAGCTTAAAAAATCCCGGCGATAAACTGAAAGAAACCCAACAAGAATACGAGGGTGCTTATACCAAAGGTAATGTGAAAGATATTTTCACAACCGGCGGCGCAAGTGCTGCGGGAGGTGCGGGACTGAGCATAACTACCCTGTATAATTTGCTAAGCAAAGAAGGTAAAAATGCCCGTCAACTGCAGCGCATTATTGAACGCGATTACCGGGAGGCGATGGTAGCCTACCGCTACCGGGCTTCTTTGGTATCTGAAGTTACGGCGTTAAACGGCCCAAAATTGACAGACTTTATGCAACAGTACCGGCCCTCGTACAATTTCGTGATAGAAGCCAACGATTATCAGCTAATTAATTATATCAAATCCAGCTATCAGAAATACCTTCAAAACCCCGAAGCTTACCGGCTGCCTCCATTAAACCCAAATAATTAATGAAACCGCTTATTTTAACCCTGCGGTTTTTACCTGCGGCCGGAATGGCTTTCTTCCCTTTTATCATCGTTAAAAAGCATTCATTAAAAAAAAACGAGGTGCTGCTTAACCATGAACGCATTCATTTGCGCCAGCAAGCAGAAATGTTGATTTTGCCTTTTTATCTCTTTTACTTACTCCACTATCTTCTCAATATCTTCCGGTATTTTAATCATGATCAAGCATATCTCAACATTGTGTTCGAACGGGAAGCCTATCAGAATGACCATAACAGCGGATACCTCAAAAGTCGCAGGCTATTTGCGTGGATTTATTATTTTCATCAGCCGAAGCAGAAAATTGAGAGCTGAATTTTAAAAGCCTTCAATTTTTCGGTTTATTTGTGCAATGCCTTTTAAACGCCTGCTTTTTTCAATAATCATCTCCTTCCTGATCTTTCCGGTTTTCGGCCAGGAAACCAGCCCGATATCAGACAGTTTACTTCTGAAAGAACTGTTAGAATATCCGAAAAGAAACAGCCTACCGGTGCGCAAACCCATTTTGTTGCTTGAACCTATTGAACTTACCGCAGATTCTATTGATTTAAAAATAAATTACTGGCGAAACTGGGTTTCTTTTGGGATTAACTTTAACCAGGCATCTTTTAGTAATAACTGGAATAGCGGGGGAGTAAATTCACTGGCTTTAGGTACCATGTTCGGCTATAAGACTGATTTCACAAAGGATGACAAAAATTTTGTTTCAGAGCTTTTACTGCAATACGGGAAACAAAAAAATAAAGGACAGCTTGAACGGAAAACTGCCGACCGCATTTTTTACGACAATAAAGTTGGACTGAAGCTATCGAGTTTATGGAATTTTTTCGCTTCGATAAATTTTGAATCTCAGTTTGATAAGGGCTATTCTTTAAGCAAAAATGCGCAGGGCGATGAGGTGCGTACATTGCTTTCGCGATTTATGTCTCCGGGCTATTTAACAGAATCAATAGGGTTTGAGTATAAACCCGTTAAATACTTTTACTTACGGATAGGGACCGGCACGGCACGGCAAACTTTTGTTTTAGACACTTCTTTGTATCAAACAAATCCAAAAAATTACGGGGTAGAAATCGGTAAAAAGTTTAGAAATGAGCTTGCTTTTCAACTGATTGGTAACATTGATAAAGATATTGCCAAAAATTTAAATTTAAAAAGCCGCTACGCGATGTTTGCCAATTATGAAAAGCTTAGAAGGATAGATCACCGGCTTGACGTTACGCTAACCGCAAAAGTTAACAAATTCATTAATGTAGCCATTAGCGGCGCTGCTTTGTATGATGATGATTCGGACAGCCGGATACAGTCAAGCCAAACCATGTCATTAGGATTGGTGTACAAACTTCAAAAATAAACTTACGCAGCTATTAGCTGCGCTTGCGCCGAAACTGAAGGTAATCCAGATAGTAAAGCACCTTAAATGAAAGGTTGTTATTTTGGGGGGCGTCAAAAATATGGTTGAAATTTTTGTTATAACCCCTTAAAACCTGGTTTTCGCTCGTCAGCGAAGCATCTTTCCAGGTAATGGTGAGCTCACTCCCCGGGGCAAACTGCCAGATGTAATTCATATCTAAATTAAAGGTGTTAAAATTACGGTCGAACGAATTAACAATCACGCTTGCCCTTTGAAGTGAACCATCGCCCGCAAGTGCAAAAAACTCCTTGTTTTGACGGTTAGACCAATAATGCCGGGCACGCAAAGTAATGCCCATTTTGTTATTGAAGGTGTATTTTCCGTCTATGGTATTTTCTACCGTTTGCCGGTCGAACCTGGAAAAAAGCGTTTGATCATTTTCCTGCCCAACCCAGCCGGCATAATTGAGCCGGGGCTGATAACTAAATTCATTGCCTACACTAAATTTGTTATTAACACGAAAGTTTTGATAAAATCCCAGATCGTAGCCTGTGCCGCTAAACTGGGTTTTGGCATTAACGTATGCATAAAAGCCTGTGCTGTACTTTTTAGAGCGGTTGGAGTTAAGGTTTAAACCGGCGAATTTATAAGCCGAACTTCTAAAAACCATCCCGTTTCGGGCCTCATAAAAGTCGTTTCCTGCTGGTTCCCATTCTATATTGGCATTTACAGACCACAGATTTTTAAATTGCGTATACATGCCAGAACTGATGCCAAAGCTCTGATAAGATCTTGGGCGGAACCTTTGCGAGTATCGGGCCTGTACAAAAGCATGGAACTCATTGTACAGCTTTTTTCCCTTAAACAGGTTTATTTCGCCAAATACCGAATTATCAAAAAAATTATTGTTGAATAAAATGCCCAGGTCATTCGGGTTGAACTGATCATCAGTAAGCCGCTGGAGAAAATTATATACGAATTTGCCGCTCTGTTTGCCAAATTTCAGATCGTAGCTTAAGCCCGTACTATTCCCGGCGGCATCTCTATCGCTAATGGTGCTCACTTTTCCGGTTCCCCGGATGTTCCAGATATTCTTTTTATCATTTAAGCTAAAATCCACTGCCGTTACGTTCGCATCGTAAGCAGAACCCCGGCGCAAAACATTGGTATTGATCAGACTAACTGATGAGTTGTTTTTTAAAGACTGATCAAGAACGAGAATATTGTAATTGGTTAACGGCTGCGCTTCTGCAAACCGCTGATTGCCGAGTGCATCTTCAATTACGGCCTGCGTGCGGTTAGTTAACGCATTAAAAACGCCAATTCCTAAACCTTTGGCGGTGCGCCCGGATACCTTTGTAGCATTTAGCAATTTGCTTTCTGTAGGAAAATCAACAAACTTTTCGCCGGTTGATAAATTTACGGTTCCTAAAAATGCCGGGTTTGATCCAATTCGCCTGGAATAAAACAGATTGCCTTTGCTAAACAGTTCGGTGCCCTCTGTAAAAAACTGGCGGTTTTCATTAAACTGCACCTCAAACGGGCTTAAATTTAAAACCTGATTGTCTGACTGCACCTGACCGAAATCAGGAACCAATGTCATATCCAATGTAAAACTTTGATTAATCCCGTATTTAATATCCATACCACCGTTAAACGATCCTGTGGTATTCTTGACACCGGTTAGATTGTAGGGATAGTTATTCACATAACTGGATACATACGGTGAAAACGACAATCTGAGCGGGGCTTTTATATCTGATATACCGGTTAGCTCACCTTCCTGATTAATAAACCCGCGGATGTTGGGATCTACCGGGTTCCAAAAAAATTGTTGCTGAATTTTCTGACGTTTGCGGGTCATGTTAACGCCCCATCGCTGGTTGCTGTTGTTCGAAAAGCGTAAAGCCGAATAAGGAATTCGCATTTCGGCGGTCCAACCTTTCGCATCAACCTGAACACTGCTTTCCCAAACCGCGTTCCAGGCATCATCTTCATTGCCCCCGGAAGAATATTTGGCATCATACTGCGAACCCGCGGCAGTTACGAAAAACCCGTTTGCGTTAATCTTATCGAAATAAGTGTCAAAAATAATCCCGAAAAAATCGGCGTTTCCTACCTGGTCGCGAGGCGCAATTTCCCGGGCTATACTGTCCTCCTGGTTTTCATTCATCCGGGCAAGCACAAAAATAGCGGCGTTATCGTAAAGAATCCGCACCTCGGTAGCTTGCCCCTCCTTCTCGCTCCGGCCCGGTACAGGCCTGAGCTCAGAGAAACCGCTAGCTTTCTCAGCGCTTTTCCAGGCTTCTTCGTTGCCAACCCCGTCTATTTTTATGGCAGCCTCTGTCCTCACCGCATTAAAGCTCTTGATCACAGCTCCTTTATTTACCGCCTGGGCAGAACAAAAAAGCACATGAAAAATGCCCGTGCAGAGCAAAAGCAAAGTTTTGTTCATTGGTTAAGTAATTAGCTTGTCAGGTGTTGATAGGACGCCGGGCAAGACGGATATGTTGCAGTGCAGGAGGGTTAAAAAACGTTAAAAAATGAGCTGTAACACATTTGTTTCAGAATTGGTTCGTTTAGCCGCGGCCCTGAGTACGCTTAAATCAGCCTGATTGACTTAATTAATATATTGCTAATTTTGCGGCCTACAGATAGAAATACCATGTTTGAAAACTTACAGGATAAATTAGACCGGGCTTTTAAGGTATTAAAAGGGCAGGGAAACATCACCGAAATAAACGTTGCCGAAACGGTAAAGGAAATTAGAAAAGCGCTATTAGATGCTGACGTTAATTATAAAACCGCTAAAGCCTTTACGGATGACGTGAAAGAAAAAGCACTCGGCCAAAACGTGCTGACGGCTATTTCGCCGGGCCAGTTGCTTACCAAGATAGTTAACGACGAACTTACCGAACTGATGGGCGGCGCCGTGCAGGAATTAACGCTTGCTGCAAACCCCACCGTAATATTAATAGCCGGACTTAACGGAGCTGGTAAAACTACTTTTTCTGGCAAGCTTGCGAATTTTTTAAAAACCCAGAAAAATAAAAAGCCCTTGCTGGTTGCCTGCGATGTATATCGCCCTGCCGCTATTGAGCAGCTAAAGATTTTGGGTTCGCAGATCGGAATTCCGGTGTATGCCGATATCGAGTCAAAAGATCCGCTTGCTATAGCCCAGGCTGGTATCGCCGAAGCGAAAAAGAACGGCAATAATGTGGTGATTGTTGATACCGCCGGGCGCCTGGCAATTGACGAGCAGATGATGAACGAAATTGCTGCGGTAAAGGCGGGAACCAACCCGCATGAAATACTGTTTGTAGTTGACGCGATGACCGGGCAGGATGCTGTGAATACCGCCAAAGCTTTTAATGATCGGCTTGATTTTACGGGTGTGGTACTTACCAAATTAGATGGCGACACCCGCGGCGGAGCCGCCTTGTCTATAAAATCTGTTGTTCAGAAGCCCATTAAATTTATTGGTACGGGCGAAAAGATGGAAGCATTGGATGTTTTTTATCCGGACAGGATGGCATCCAGAATTCTAGGGATGGGCGACGTAGTTTCGTTGGTAGAGCGTGCCCAGCAGCAGTTTGATGAAAAAGAATCGGCGGAACTCCAGAAAAAAATACGGAAGAACAAGTTTGATTTTAATGATTTCATCAATCAGATCCAGCAGATCAAAAAGATGGGAAATATGAAAGATTTGATGGGGATGATCCCGGGCGTTGGCAAAGCCATGAAGGACATTGATATTGACGATAATGCGTTTAAGCCTATCGAGTCTATCATCCGCTCAATGACCCCGTACGAACGCGAGAACCCGGACTCGATAAACCAAAGCCGACGGCTGCGTATTTCTAAAGGATCGGGCACAAATATTACCGAGGTAAATAAACTCATCAAACAATTTGAAGACATGCGCAAGGTGATGAAACAGTTCTCTAATCCGGCGGCAGCCGCCAAAATGATGAAGGGAATGCCGAAGATGCCGTTTGGAAAATAACCTGGCTTTATAGTTGCAAAGTAGGATATGGCAAGCTTTCTCTATAAAAAGATGTTGGCAAAAAATATTTTAATAACCTTACGTTCACGCTGAGTTATTAATTTGTTAACTTGACCCGCCCTTAAGTTAATAGAATTTGCTCCGCCAGTTATTGTTAGTTGCCAAAACGCAACAACCCGTCTTGATTTTTTCCCTGCTGCTCTATCTGCCCGCAGTACTTTTGCTTATATATATTGGTCTGCAGCCGTTTGTCCCGATTAGTGATTTAACACGAGATACCCTGGCTATTGTTGATGGGAGATTCTATTACGGCTTGCTCTCTAACATCGGTCTGCTATTTTGGTGCGCAACGGCTTCGGTCTGCCTTTTTAGTGCATATATGCTCCGGCAAATGAATGCCAAAAGGTCGAGCGCTTTCTTAGTGAGCTTCGGAGCATTTACTTCGTTCTTATTGCTTGACGATATGTTTTTACTACACGAACAGGTATTTCCAGAATATCTGCATGTAAAGGAAAAGATCGTGGAAGCGATATATCCGCTCGTTATGGTTTATCTGCTCATCACCTTCAGATACACCATTTTCAAAACCTCTTTTATGCTGCTCGTCTCGGCGTTAGGATTTCTGGCTATTTCTTTGGCAATTGATGTGATTTTTAAAGAAATGTCTGGCCTTGAATTAATTTTAGAAGACGGATTCAAGTTCCTCGGAATCGTAGGATGGGGTATTTACTTTATGCACAGCAGCACCAAATTAATCGCTCAGGCATCAGAACAAGAGCAGCCTCTTATGGTTTTGCAGTCATCTGTGGCATAGCCTAACCTATAATCATCAACCCGCCATAATAAAAGATTTAATCTGTATTTTAGGATTATAACCTTTACTATGCCTGTAAAAACTTTCGCCAGTGCCGTTTATGGTATTGAAGCAATTACCATAACTATTGAGGTAAATATTAGCAGCGGCCTTCGGTATTATATTGTCGGATTGCCAGACAATGCGGTAAAAGAAAGTTTGCTGCGCATAGAAACCGCCATTAACACCTCGGCTTACCGGATGCCGCGACAGCGGATTGTAGTAAATCTGGCGCCTGCCGACATCCGCAAAGAAGGTTCGGCATTTGACCTGGCCATTGCCATCGGAATCTTAGCCGCATCCGGGCAAATTGAACCCGACAAGATACACCAGTTTATTATCATGGGCGAACTCTCTCTTGATGGC
>JBGTBV010000074.1:0-16402 GCA_041749185.1 Daejeonella sp.
AAACCAATGGACCTGGTTAAAAGCGGATAAGGAAGTGCAGTTAAGCCAAGCCGATAATAGCAACGATGCTTTAAATCCCGCAAGGATATTCTCTATTTACGAAAGCGGTTTTAAACCATTGTTTACACATGATTCAAAGGTAAACGGGAAGATTTACCATAATATTGAATTAAGTCCGCTTGATGCGAAGAAATCGTTTTTCAAGATCAAATTGCAGATAGATAAATTGAGCCATCAGATTATGAACGCTGTTATTTTTGATAAGAACGGAAGTAAATATACCTATACAATCAAAACGTTTTCGCCGAATGTAAAGGTGCCCGAATCTACTTTTGCATTCGACGCAAAGAAGCATCCCGGAGTAGAGGTGGTTGACCTGCGTTAAGCCCTTTTAATTTTAATTGCCTTCAGGCGGATCAGACAAAAGTCTTTTCCGCCTTTTATTTTGGCCGCAGGGGCAAACGAGCAATTTTTATTTATTTTTGAAGCGATGGCCCTTCCTCTTACACAGCATAGCCTGGATAAAATGGAACAACTGCTAAAGGCACTTGATTTTACGGTCCGGTATGAAAAAGGGAATTTTAAAACCGCAGCGTGTTTGTTGGAAAGTAACCGGGTGATCGTGATTAATAAGTTCTCTAACCTGGAAACAAAGATTTTAATGTTAGCTGCTCTTATTCCAACATTAACTATAGATGAAACGCTGCTTGAACAAAAGCAAACAGCATTTTTGTATTCGCTGAAGCAAACCAAATTTACATTTTGAAGGTCACTTTTTTAGGAACGGGAACATCCCAGGGCATTCCGGTAATTGCCTGTGAGTGCATGGTATGTACTTCTGAAGATGAGCGGGACAAGCGCCTCCGGGTATCGGTGATGATAGAAATAGAAGAGAAAGTACTTGTTATTGATTCAGGGCCTGATTTCAGATACCAAATGCTTCGGGCCGGAGTGAAACATTTGGACGCAATTCTGTTTACCCATGAGCATAAAGACCATGTCGCTGGTCTGGATGATGTGCGGGCGTTTAATTTTAAGCAGCAAAGCGAAATAAATGTTTACGCCCATGTGCGGGTTCAACAGGCGCTAAAAAGAGAATTTCATTATATTTTCTCCGGGCAAACCTATCCCGGTATTCCCCGTGTTATTTTAAATGATGTTAGCGACCAGCCGTTTTTTGTAGCCGGTGTGGAGATAACTCCCATACAGGTGATGCATTACAAACTGCCGGTTTTAGGTTTCAGAATAGGTGATTTTACCTACATTACCGATGCAAAATTTATCAGCGACGAAGAGAAAGAGAAGATTAGAGGCAGTAAGATATTGGTGATCAACGCCCTCCAGAAGGAAACCCATGTATCGCACTTTACATTTAGTGAGGCAATGAAACTGGCGGAAGAAATTGCTGCCCCCCAAACCTTTTTTACCCATATCAGTCATCGGCTGGGTAGGCATCAGGATATAATCGCTGAAATGCCGGCAAATGTTCGCCTTGCTTACGACGGGTTAACGTTAACACTCTGAGGAAACTTCCTGAAATAAAAAATCCCGGTTATAAAACCAGGATCAGTTATTTGCTAAAGCAACGAAAAGCTATTCTGAACGTTTGAGGCTGTATTTTTCTATTTTACTGTAAAGATGGCTTCGCTGAATATCAATGTCATCGGCTGTTTTAGAAACGTTCCAGTTATTTTTCTCCAGCTTGTATTTTATGTATTCGCGTTCCGCGGCGTCTTTATACTCCTGGAAGTTTGTATAATGGTCAAAATTGGCTTGGCTTTTAGCAACTGCACCATTTACATGAGCAGTGGGAGAGCCTGCCGGAGCCGGATTTGCAAAAGTTTTTACATCATGTTCTGTAATTGTTTTGTCGCTCAATATAATCAACCGCTCCACCATATTTCGTAATTCCCGGATATTGCCGGTCCAGGGCATCGCTTTGAGCGCATGCATAGCGCCATCACTTATCTTTTTTATTTGCATGCCGTAATCATTGCAAATTTCTGCGCAAAAACTTTCGGCAATTATGGGAATATCGTCTTTGCGATCTGTAAGATGCGGCACGTGAATAAGGATCACGCTTAGGCGATGATATAAATCCATACGGAACGTTCCGGCTTCAATTTCTTTTTGCAGGTCCTTATTGGTCGCCGCAATAACCCGAACGTCCACTTCAATTTCCTTTTCGCCGCCCACGCGGGTAACTTTACTTTCCTGCAGGGCACGCAAAACTTTCGCCTGCGCAGACAAGCTCATATCGCCAATTTCATCTAAAAATAGCGTACCGCCGTTTGCCTGTTCGAACTTACCTATCCGTTGTTTTACTGCTGATGTAAACGAGCCTTTCTCATGGCCGAAAAGTTCGCTTTCGATCAGTTCTGATGGAATGGCGGCGCAGTTGACCTCAATTAAAGGAGAACCTGACCGGTTTGATTTTTCATGCAGCCAGCGTGCAACCAGTTCTTTCCCGCTTCCGTTGGCACCGGTTATCAAAACACGGGCATCGGTGGGTGCCACGCGTTCAATAGTATCCTTTATGCGTCCAATAGCAGACGATTCGCCAAGCATATCGCGGGTTTTGCTAACCCGGCGTTTTAAAACTTTAGTTTCTGTAACCAGGTTTCCGCGTTCCAGGGCGTTGCGGACCGTTATAAGCAGGCGGTTCAGATCGGGCGGTTTAGATATAAAATCAAACGCCCCCTTTTTGCTCGCTTCAACGGCTGTTTCTACCGTGCCATGGCCGGATATCATAATAAACGGAAGATCGGGTTGGA
Organism: Daejeonella sp.; assembly: GCA_041749185.1. Lineage (GTDB taxonomy): Bacteria > Bacteroidota > Bacteroidia > Sphingobacteriales > Sphingobacteriaceae > Daejeonella. The sequence continues at coordinate 2,775 of JBGTBV010000074.1, forward strand.
TGGAAAGTCCTTCAGAAAGTACTTCCATTCCGTCCATTTTATTCATTTTGATGTCGCAGAGAACCAGATCGTAGGCGTTCTTTTTTATAAGTTCCAGACCTTCCACACCGTTGTCAATATCATCTACATGGTAATCCTCATACTCCAAAATCTCACGCAGCGTACTGCGGATGGCCCGCTCATCATCAATAATTAAAACCTTTGCCATAAAATGAATGCTGTTATTTTTCTGAAGTTAAGGATTGAAACTTTTGCGAATATAAGTATTGTTTTCTGATCTCAAGAGCCTGTAAAGGCGTATAAAAAGAAATAAAAAGCAAGCCTGTAAGCCGGGTTCTGTACCCCGGTAAACCGGGATTTCTATCATTTATCCAGTCCCGGCATCGCTGCCGGGATCAAACGACCTACCCGCTAACATCGGACGAGCAGCCCTACATGCGTTAGCCTATTTGGTCTTTCAACTTCTGGGGTTTGCCGCCCTGCATGTCGCCATACAAAGCCGTGAGCTCTTACCTCACGTTTTCACCTTTTCCAAACCGGCAAAAGCCAGTTGGGTAGTTTATTTTCTGTGGCACTTTCCGTTTTTCGGTAACCGAAACCCTTCCCGTTAGGAAGCAGAGTGCTCTGTGTTGCCCGGACTTTCCTCTCTTCATTTTAGATGAACAGCGATAGAACGGCTTGCTGGCGTAAAATTACAGAATAGTTTTTAATGCCGGCGGGGAAAGTACATCCGAAATTCACCCTGCCGGGATGCCAGCAACAAAGGATTAACAACCCTTTGGCATTATAAATCAAAGCATTAGATATCCGCCAGAATTCCTTTGGCAAACCAACTGCAAATAGTATCACAAACCCGCGTTCAATAAACGGGATTGAAGCGGCAGTTCTCCTCTCGCCTTAGGCGAGATCGGGAGACTAAAGCGTAAAGCCCGCCGGGTGCAAGCGACAGGGGAGGATTTTGCTTTCCAAATAATTCAATTCGATGTAAAAATGATTCCCTAAGGAAGTTTACAATGAGCGGGATTTGCCTTGTTGTATGGCTGGCGAGTTGCAGCTTGTTGGTTGTGACTAATTAATAGAGCCCTGCGGAACTCTGACAGCCGGGCTACCTGGTTATGAATGTCAATTCGTAGTTTCTATAGATTTCCATATTGTCGGCTGATTTAAGGTGGCTCCGCTGGAGGCGGTTCGATAATTACGATCGTTTCTATAAACAGGATGCTCCTGCCGACACTTAACTAATTGACGTTGAACTAACAAGTATTTAAAGCTAACTGCGGCAATTGGGATTCGTCCGGCGTGTACCTTTTCGGGATGTTCAATTTATTATTGCTGCTTTTAGGCACTCTCAGTTTCTGATTTAGCGACAATCTTTAAGGTTTTCTGTTACCTGTTTAAGGTCAAAACCGCCACGATTATTCCCGAAGGAATTTCCTACATAAACCATAATCTGAGTAACATCTATTGCGGTTAAATGCGTGTTAGCCGGCATTTGGCCTTCGTATGGTTTTCCGTTTATCACGATTTTTTCCTCCATCCCATATTTGATGATGCAGGCGAGGCGTCTTTTATTCTCTTTCAGATATGTGCTGTCTGTTAGTGGCGGGTAAAGATTAACCAGGCCACTGCCATCGGCGGCATGGCAGTTTTGGCAATGCTGTTCGTAAAGGCCTTTTCCGTTCACAAAGTATCGGGCATAGGTTATCTGCTGTTCGTTTTGGCAAGCCAGGAAAAAAATACTGAAGGTTGCCAGCAAGGCCGCGAGGTAAACGAGGCTATTGCGACGCATCGCTTAACTTTTCGTTAAGAAGTATGCCCATGTCTTCGATCATTAAATCCACCTGGTCTGTTTTAGTTCCGTCGTAAGCTCCGCGAAGACGCTTATCCTTGTCAACCAAAATAAACCATCCCTGGTGTACAAATCCCTGCGGGTCGGCTTTATCTTCATAGGCTGCTACCAGATAATTTTTTGCAGATACGTTGTATATCGAATCGCTAGAACCGTGCAGAAATTCCCATTGATGGCCTTCGATGCCCAGTTTACCGGCATAGGTTTTTAAACGGGAAGGAACATCGTATTTGCTATCAATAGAATGAGAGAGGATCTTCACCTCCGGATTGCCTTTAAATTCCTGGTAAACCCGAAGCAAGTTTCTATGCATTATGGGGCAAATCGTATTGCAGCTTGTAAAAAAGAAATCGGCCACATAAATTTTGCCGTCTAAATCTTTGCCGGTTACCGCAACGCTATCCTGATTCAAATAGCTAAAAGGTGGTACGGTGTGATAAATGGTATCCACCATCGGTTGGCCGTTTACCTGTAAAGTCACCGGCTCGCGTTCGCCAAGAATCGGAAGTTTTTTTGGTTCGCCGGTTTTACAGGATTGCAGAAAGAAAATCGCCGGCAGGATGAAAAAGAATAATCTCATGGCGGCAAATTTATTGATTAAAAACTGAACGGGCGGAATAGCGGCATTTTATTGATCATACGTTTAGATCATCCATAATTGTTTGGATCTTTTCATCCAGCAGCTGATCCGTTTTATCAAAATCTTTTATATCCTTAAGATCCGCCTTTACGCTGCAATAGAACTTTATTTTCGGTTCGGTTCCAGACGGGCGAGCAGAAATAATACTTCCATCTTCGGTAATAAACTGCAACACGTCAGACTTCGGATATTCCAAATCTTTTTGATTTCCGCTAACCGGCTCGGTTTCAATTCCTCGCTCATAATCCTTTAGCGCAACCACTGTTGATTCGCCTAAAGTTTTTGGAGGAGCGTTTCTAAACCGTTCCATCATCGCTTTGATTTCCTCAGCTCCGGTTTTTCCTTTTTTGGTGATTGAAACCAGCTTTTCTTTATAAAAGCCATATTGCTGATACATTTGAAGCATGGCATCGTACAAACTGCTGCCCTGATTTTTGTAAAAAGCGGTCATCTCGGCGATAAACGCACTGGCAATCACGGCGTCTTTATCCCGCACGAGATCGCCCACCAGATAGCCGTAACTTTCTTCGCCCCCGGCAATAAAGGTTTTAACGCCTTCCAGTTTGGTCATGATGGCGCCGATCCATTTAAATCCCGTAAGGGTATTAAAGCAGGTTACGTTTTTCGCTTTCGCGATCTCATCAATTAAATTAGTAGTTACGATGGTCGAAACGATGTATTCATTGCCGGTTAGCTTTCCCTTTTGTTCCCAGGCGGTAAGCATGTAATTGATCAGCAAACTGCCGGTCTGATTTCCGTTCAGCAAAATAAATTCGCCCTTGTTGTTTTTGATCGCGATGCCCACACGGTCCGCATCAGGGTCGGTAGCCAGAACCAGATCGGCATCAATTTCCTTTGCTTTTGCCAAAGCGAGTGTAAGGGCTTCTTTTTCTTCGGGATTGGGATATACTACCGTAGGGAAATTACCATCGGGTTTAACCTGTTCGTCTACAAGCGTTACATGGGTAAAACCAAACTTGGCAAGAGCTGGCGGAACGAGCGTGATTCCGGTTCCATGGATTGGTGAATACACGATTTTCAGGTCTTTCTGGCTTTTGATTGCTTCAGGAGACACACTGAACCGAATAATCTGATCTAAATACAAGTGATCCATTTCTTCGCCGATGTTTTCGATGTTTTCGGCAATGGAATTAAAGTTTACCTGGTTAATATCACTGATTTTGGACACTTCGTTCATTACCATCGTATCGTCGGGCGAAGTGAATTGTCCGCCATCAGCACCATAGGCTTTATATCCGTTGTATTCTTTCGGGTTGTGCGAAGCGGTGATCATTACCCCGCTTTTGCAGCCCAATTGCCTGATGGCGAAAGAAAGGAGCGGGGTAGGCCTTAACTCTTTGAAAAAGTACACATGGATTCCGTTGGCGGCAAAAACTTCGGCGGTAATGCGGGCAAAATAGGCTGATTTATTACGGCTATCATGTGCAACAGCCACTTTCACCTTTTGGCCGGGATATTTATTTTTTAAGTAATTGCACAAGCCCTGCGTGGCACTGCCCATCGTATACTTGTTCACCCGGTTGGAGCCGGGGCCCATGATGCCCCGCAAGCCGCCGGTACCGAATTCCAAATCGCGGTAAAAAGAGTCGGTTAGCTCACTGCTGGCACCACTATCAAGTAATTTATGAATTTGATTTTTTGTATCGTCATCATAGTTGCCTTTCAGCCAGATGTTTACTTTTTCTAAAACAGAAGGTTCTAAGTCGTTCATGGTTTGAAGTTGAGAATGAATTGATACAAAAGGAATCCGGGCGAAAATAAATGGCATATCCGGCAATCGCAACGAACCAAATTAAATTTTGTTTCCAGAAATTTCCGTTGCTTTTATCTAAATTTAGCCGCTTTGCCGAAATATCACACAAAATTTGGTTCGGTAACACAAAAACCTATACAAGTATATAAATCATTCACAGTATAATAAAAATTAACAATAAAATGCTCGTCTTAAAATTCGGTGGCACCTCTGTGGGAAGCCCCGAACGGTTAAAAAATCTGCTGAAAATTATTAACCCCGCCAAGCGGCAGATTGTGGTACTTTCGGCGGTTTCTGGCACAACCAATAAGCTGGTTGAAATTTCTACCGCTTTTTCAGAGCAAAATAGCCAGCAGGCCGCATCTTTAATTCATGGGCTTCAAACTTCTTACAATCTGCTTATCGCTGAATTGTTTGACACCGCTACCGGTCTGCACAGTGCTCAGGAATTGATTGACTACCATTTCAGGCTACTGCAAAGTTTTGCCAACGAGGTTTTTACGCCCATTGAAGAAAAAATTGTTCTTGCCCAGGGAGAGCTAATATCCACCACACTCTACCATCTCTATCTTAATGAAATCGGCGTAAGTTCAACGCTGCTGCCCGCATTAGATTTTATGAAAATTGACGAAGACAACGAGCCGGTAGTAGACTTCATCAGTCAGCATTTACAGCCCTTGCTGGATGCCGATCCAAATCAAAAGCTGTTTATTACCCAAGGTTTTATCTGCCGCAATTCGTTCGGAGAAATTGATAATTTGCGCAGGGGCGGAAGTGATTATACCGCCTCATTGATCGGTGCGGCTATTGGTGCCAGCGAAGTGCAGATCTGGACCGATATAGACGGCATGCACAATAATGATCCGCGGATAGTAAAAGGTACAAAGCCCATTGCCCGTTTATCATTTGATGAGGCTGCCGAGCTTGCCTACTTTGGGGCCAAGATATTACATCCGCAAAGTGTTTTTCCGGCACAGAAATTTAAAATTCCCGTGAGGCTGCTCAACACCTTAGAGCCGCAGGCTGCCGGAACCCTGATTAGTCACGATAGTGAAAAAGGCGAAATAAAATCTATTGCGGCAAAAGACGGAATTACCGCAATAAAAATTCAATCCAGCAGGATGTTACTTGCTTATGGATTTATGCGTCGGGTTTTTGAAGTGTTTGAACGCTACAAAACCCCGGTTGATATGATCACCACATCTGAGGTAGCGGTTTCATTAACGATTGACGATACGCGGCATCTGACCGAAATTATGACTGAACTAACCGACTTCGGGTCGGTTGAGGTGGATGCGGAGCAGACGATCATCTGCGTGGTTGGCGATTTTAGTGCAAACCGTCATGGATATGCCTCGCGTGTATTTGAGGCGCTTAAACACGTGCCCATTCGGATGATTTCTTACGGCGGCAGCAGTTACAACATCACTCTTTTACTTAATACAACAGATAAAGTGGAAGCTTTAAGATCTCTCCACAGTCGCTTATTTTAAAATTCTATGTTTAGTGTTGATACTTTAAAGCGTTTTGAAACCACAGAAACGCCCTTTTACCATTACGACCTTGGTTTGTTGAACCAGACTTTAAATGCCTGTAAAACGGCCGCAGATAAATTTGGATTTGATGTGCATTACGCCTTAAAAGCAAACTTCAACCAAAAAATCCTCAATGCCATTTGTGAAGTTGGTTTCGGTGCCGATTGTGTGAGCGGCAATGAAGTAAAACGAGCGGTGGAAACTGGCTTTAAGCCCGAAATGGTTGTTTTTGCAGGAGTTGGAAAATCCGACAAGGAAATTAACGATGCACTTGATCTGGATATTTTTTGCTTTAATGTGGAGTCGGTTCAGGAACTTGAGGTGATAAACTCTCTTTCTGGAGCAAAAAAAAAGACCGCTAAAATAGCCCTGCGCATAAACCCCAATGTTGACGCCCATACCCATCAATACATTACAACCGGGCTTGAAGAGAATAAGTTCGGGATAAACCAATGGGAGCTGCCGGCTTGTGCCGAAGTTTTGAAAACAGCTGATAATCTGGAACTTATTGGCGTGCATTTTCATGTGGGTTCTCAAATCACAAACCTGAATGTTTTCAAAAGCTTGTGCATTAAAGTAAACGAGATTCACCAGTGGTTTGAAGAGCGGGGATTTCGTCTCAAAATATTAAATGTTGGCGGTGGCCTGGGAGTAGATTATCAGCATCCGGATGAAAAGCCGCTTGTTGATTTTGAAAGCTATTTTCAGATTTTTGATAGCTTTTTGGAGCGCAAGCCGGGGCAACGGGTTCATTTTGAGTTGGGCCGGGCCTTGGTAGCCGGCTGTGGAACTCTCATTAGTCGCGTATTGTATGTGAAAAACGGATTGAAGAAAAATTTCATTATTCTCGATGCCGGAATGACCGAGCTGATGCGCCCGGCATTATATCAGGCTTACCATAAAATAGAAAATCTAAGCGGGCAGGTATCGGGTATCAGGTATGAGGGCACAGACCAGTCGTCCATCAACTCCAATCTCTCAGACCTCAAAAAATACGACGTAGTTGGGCCCATTTGCGAAAGCACCGATTGCTTTGGTAAAGAAATTGAGCTGCCGGTAACCAGCCGTGGCGACCTGGTGGCCATCCGTACCGCAGGTGCTTACGGTGAAGTAATGGCCTCGGGTTACAACCTTCGCGAAAGGGTTAAATCTTTGTATTCAGAATAGTTTAATCCGCCCACCAAATCATTATGGCTAAAATTCTTGATGACTATCGGAAAAATATCGCCCTGGCAGAACTTGAAATTAAACGGGTTGAGCGTCTCATTAATATCTATTCGTTTCTCAGGCTGGGTGCTATAATTGCCGGATTCATCCTCATTTATCAGTCGCTTCAATTAGAGCAGGTTTGGCTTACCGAACTCAGCTTTTTTTTGGTGGTGATTGTTTTTGGCTGGTTGGTTAGCCGGCAAAGCAAATATGAGAAAGCCAAAAATCTGCTTGCAGACCGCATAGCCGTTAATCAAAATGAGATTCACAGCATACAATCATTTACAAATATGTATGATAATGGCTCGGACTGGCAGGATGACGGGCATGTTTACACTTCTGATCTCGACATTTTCGGCCCCTCGTCTCTTTACCAGTTAATTAATCGGTGTGCTACTCAGGCGGGCAGGCAAACGTTAGCCCGCTGGCTACAGAGGCCCGACAGCGCTTCCGTTATCCGGCAACGGCAGCAAGCTGTGAAAGAAATTGTACTGAAACCAGAGTGGAAGATCAGGCTCCAAACACAACTGCTTTTCAGTAATCGCACTGCGGGCAATCCGATTCAATTGCTTTTACGTTATCTGGACGAAAAGCCCCTGAGAATTTCAAAAAATATCCGGGCTTACGCCCGAATTGCCGGATGGATTTTTTTTCCCGCGTTAATTACCTCTTTTTTTGTGCCAGTTGTATGGCTGCTGGTTATTCTTATAGCTGTAGTTAACCTCTTCATCATTCAAATTACACAGACAAAGGCAGAGCACACCGAAATGCTCATTTCCAAAATAGGGAATACCCTTTCGGGATTTTCAGAATCTTTTGAAGTAATTGAGGAGCAGACCTGGCAATCTGAACTGGCCGATAAACTTTCCCTGCAATTTCAAACAACGGATCACGGCGGAGTTTCTTATACCGCAAAGCATTTGACACGATTGATTAACCGGGTAAATCTGGGTTCTGTGCCGCTGGTTGGTTTTGTTTTAAAAGTGAGCATGCTCTGGAATTTGCGGCAGTTGTTCGCTATAGAAAGCTGGAAGCTAAGCAATAAAAAGGCTATTGCCGAAGCTTTTGAAAGCGTAGCCCAGTTTGAGGCTTTATGCAGTTTGGCTGGCTTGTCGGTCAATCATCCAGAATATCAGTTCCCGGATATTGTTGAAAGTGATGGGTATATGTTCAACGCCTCTGCTATCGGGCATCCGCTAATATCGGCGCAAAACCGTGTTGTAAATGATTTTTGCTTAAGCGATGCTTTGAACATTGATATTATTACCGGATCTAACATGGCCGGCAAATCTACCTTTTTGAGAACGGTAGGGGTCAACGCTGTACTTGCATTCAGCGGCGCTGCGGTTTGTGCCCGTTCGATGCAAATTACGCCTTTTACCATTTTTAGTTACATGCGTATCCGCGATTCGTTGAATGAAAACACTTCTACCTTTAAAGCTGAGCTTGATCGGCTGAAGTTATTGCTTGATGTTTTAAACCGAAAGGAAAAAGTTTATTTTTTGATTGATGAGATGCTCCGAGGCACCAATTCGGTTGATAAGTATCGCGGAAGCAAAGCGGTAATTGAGAAGCTCATCACGCAAAAAGCTGTAGGGATTGTGGCAACGCACGATCTTCAGATTGCTGAACTTGAAGACAGTTATCCGCATTACGTTCGTAATTTTTATTTTGATATTGAAGTGCAGGGCGATGAAATGCGCTTTGATTACCAATTAAAAGAGGGGCGCTGTAAAACCTTCAACGCTTCGTTATTGCTTAGGCGATTAGGGATTGATGTAGATTAAGTCAGGCTCATGTGGGCGCAAGTTTAAACTCTACCCTCCAACCCAGCCTGAAGGGTTTACCGGCGAAGACCCTTTCCAGATTTGAAATTGCAGCTCGGTAGTTTTCTCGGCATTATCTGTTGCCACGATGCCAATTGTTTGCTTAATAGACACTTTCTGACCTTTTGAAACACTGGCACTTTTAAGCTTGGAATAGATAGAAAAATATTCTCCATGCCTGATAATTACCGTATACGAATTAACGATGTAAACCACATTAGCTACCTGACCCTCAAAAATGGCCCTAACGGCAGCGCCCGGTGCGGCTTTGATATTGATACCAGGATTGTATATTGTTACATTGCCGTATTTATGCGAGCCGAAACCTTCAACAACTACGCCCGTGACGGGTCGGGGCAGCTTGCCACGGTTGCCGGCAAAACTGCTCGATAATTTTGCATCAGCCGGGCTTGCTGCCAGAATTGAACCTTTTGACTGTGATTTTGCAGGAGTCGTTTTGGCATTGGCGGCTTTTGCCTTGGCTGCGGCAATGCGTGCCGCTTCGGCTGCACGCCGCTGCGCAGCAAGTACTTCCTTTTTTATTGCCGCCTTAATCGCCGCATTTAGAGCAGATGCTTGCTTTTGTTTTTTGGATAGTTGCTGACCGAGCGCTTTATCTTGCCGGCTAAGTTTTACAACTTCGTATGATTTATTGGCTTTATCTTTTCCGAGATCTCTTTTTTCGTTTTCCTGATCAGACAGCAGGGTGGTTTTTTCCTGCTTATTTTTATCCAGCCTACCAATCTCGAATTTTAAGTTGCCTTTTGTTTTCTCGATATAACCCGCCTGTCGCTTTCGATAAGCGCTAAATTGCTGCAGGTATTTTAACCGCATATAGGCCTGACTAAAATTTTCGGCCGCAAAAACAAACATGAGTTTATTGTATGCCCCCCGATTCCGTTGTGCAAATTGAAGCATTTTGGCGTAATCGGTTTTGAGTTTGCCTAACTGGCTTTGAAGCGAACGAACCTGATAGGTATTGTCAAGTATTTTGTCATCCAAAATCCTGACTTCCGAATTGATGGTGGATATTTTTTCTTCGCGAAGTTTTATTTGGGCATTGATGAGCCGGATCTGCTGCAGCGAAAGGTTTTTATTTTTACTGATCTTGCTTCTGCTGCGCTTCAGGTTTTCTATTTCGCGATTAAGCGTCTGTTTTCTTTTTTTAAGGGTGGCACTACTTTGGGCAAAACTTAATCCGGTAAGCGAAAGGCAGAAAAGTATCAGCAAAAATCTTCTTAAAAACATGGGCAACGCAACTTGCCGCAAAACTATAAACATTAGGCGGATTAGAAAACCCGGCCGAATAATTAGAAAAGTATGATAAAGTTTAGTTTTAAAAGTCCGCCAACGCCTTAACGGGCTGTAGAGAAGCGCTTTATGTTTTCCTGGCGGTTGCCAGCACCACAATGCCGCCAACAAGTAACAACCCGCCCAGATAAGGCGGCCAGTTTACACTCTCTTTTTTGTCGGCACTAACCTGAATAGGTCCGGCGTCAATAATTTTCTCTTTTTTGGTGTAAGTAAAGCCGGTCCAGATGAGCATGGCCGCTCCTAATACAATGAGTATAATTCCGATAGTCCTGTTCATAAATTTGGTTTATAATTTTTCCTTGCAAACTGGCAAAAAATTTGATTATTTAAAAGCATTCAGCCCTGTAATATCCATTCCGGTGATGAGTAAATGGATATCATGCGTTCCTTCGTAAGTTACAACAGATTCCAAATTCATCATGTGGCGCATAATTGGAAACTCGCCGGTTATCCCCATGCCGCCTAATATTTGGCGTGCTTCCCGGGCAACGTTTAGGGCGGTTTCTACGCTATTCCGTTTGGCCATTGATATTTGCGCCGCCGTAGCCCGGTTTTCGTTTTTCAACACTCCAAGGCGCCAAACCAGCAGTTGTCCTTTGGTTATTTCAGTAACCATTTCGGCCAGTTTTTTCTGCTGCAACTGAAAGGCGCCGATAGGTTTTCCAAACTGCATACGCTCTTTGGAATAGCGTAAGGCGGTATCGTAACAATCCATAGCAGCGCCCAAAGCGCCCCAGGCGATACCGTAGCGGGCCTGATTTAAACAGCCCAGCGGACCTTTTAATCCTTTTACATTGGGCAGGATGTTTTCCTTTGGAATTTTAACATTATCAAAAACTAGTTCGCCGGTTGCCGATGCCCGCAAACTCCATTTATTGTGCGTTTCGGGAGTAGAAAAACCTTCCATACCGCGTTCAACAATTAAACCGCGAATTTCATTGTCTTCATTTCTGGCCCAACCTACAGCAATATCCGCAAATGGGGAATTAGATATCCAAAGTTTAGCCCCATTTAACAAATAATGGTCGCCTTGATCTTTAATATTTGTTTCCATACTGGATGGGTCAGAACCATGGTTGGGCTCGGTTAATCCGAAACAGCCCATCAGTTCGCCCGAAGCAAGTTTAGGAAGGTACTTTTGCTTCTGCTCTTCAGAACCATAGGCGAAAATCGGATACATCACCAGCGAACCCTGCACCGATGCAGTAGAACGTATTCCCGAATCGCCTCGCTCAATTTCCTGCATAATAATTCCGTAGGAAATATAATCAAGCCCGGCGCCACCATACTGCTCGGGAACAGTGGGGCCAAAAGCTCCGATGCCAGCCAGACCGCTGATCAGATGCTCCGGAAAGGTAGCCTGTTGAGCAAAATCCTCAATTATCGGGCTCACTTCCTTTTTTACCCAATTTCTTACGCTGTCGCGAACCAGTTTATGCTCCTCGCTAAGCAATTCGTCTATTTGATAATAGTCGGGAGCCTCGTACAAATCTTTTTTGAGCGAGCGGTTAATTTCCTGATCGGTTAGGGTTGACATACGTTATGAATTTGCTCAAAATTAGCAATTTCATCTGATAAGTGCCGACCACTGATAGCCTTCGAACATCAAACCACAAAAATATTTCAATCATGCTATATTTGCCAGATGTACCGCTATATCAAACATCTGCTGTTTAAATTCGATCCGGAAGACATCCATCACTTTGTTACAGCAAGTTTAGCATTTGCAAATCGCTTTAACTTTGTCAGAAAGGTTATTGATAAATCTTTCGGCTTTCAGCATCGGGGTTTAGAGCGGGAAGTTATGGGGCTGAAATTTAAGAATCCTGTTGGGCTGGCGGCCGGTTTTGACAAAAATGCCGCTTATATTAATGAATTTTCAGGGTTGGGATTTGGCTTTATAGAAATTGGAACCGTTACGCCTCTGCCACAGCCGGGCAATGATAAACCACGCATGTTTCGCCTGCCGGCGGATGAAGCGCTGATCAACCGGATGGGTTTCAATAATCAGGGTGTGGATGTAGTTGCAGCTCGCTTAAAGGGGATCAATAAAGACGGGTTAATTATCGGAGGCAACATCGGCAAAAACAGACTCACCCCGAACGAAGATGCGGTTAGCGATTATATAAAATGCTTTGACCGCTTGTTTGATTTAGTGGATTATTTCGTGGTGAACGTAAGTTCGCCAAACACTCCCGGTTTGAGGGAACTGCAGGAAAAGGAGCCGCTCAAAAATATTTTAAATACTTTGCAGTTACGAAACCGAAAAAACGAGTTCTCAAGACCTATACTTTTAAAAATTGCCCCCGATCTGACCAACTCTCAATTAGATGACATTGTGGAGATTGTACAGGAAACCAAAATAGCCGGTGTGGTAGCATCCAATACCACCATTTCCAGAGAGGTTTTAAAATCCGCGGAAGCGTTAACATCACAAGCAGGCGGTTTAAGCGGGAAGCCTTTAACTCAACGATCCACCGAGGTGATTCGATATCTATCAGAAAAATCTAAAAAATCATTTGTCATTATCGGGGTGGGAGGGATTCATTCACCGGAAGATGCCGTAGAAAAGTTGGAAGCTGGTGCTTCTTTAATTCAATTATATACCGGCTTTGTTTACGAAGGGCCGGGTTTGGTGAAGCGGATAAATAAGCGGATCTTAAGATCTCATTATGATTTAAGAATTATGAATTAAGGGGTATGATATCTTTACTCTTTGTTCTTTACTCCTGGTTATTAATACCTATTCTTTAGTTTGGTCCTTAGGGCTGCTGTTTTGATCCAGATTATCTACGGGTGTTATTCCGAAATCCTGAATACGCCAGTTCAGCGCATAGATTTTGTTTAGGGTTTTTTTAATGTTTGCAGTAAGGTTAGCATCAGAGTGAGCTATAACACAGGCTTCTCCAAAAAACACATGACCTTCTTCTCTCAGCCTGATCTCAACATCCTTTATCCATTTTTCGCTTTTAAGGGTTTTTAATATTTTAGCTATAATAGGATCTGTTTTCATTCCTTCTACTGTTTTGGGCGCCTGGTTCATTAAGTCAACAACTGCTTGCTTCAGATTAGAAAACCCACCATAAATTATATTGAGAGAAATAAATGCTGCTGCGGCTGAATCAGCCCACCACCAGCCTAAGCCTATTCCAGCTATTCCTATTATCCCCGCGATAGCACTCATCCAGTCAGCCTTAGCCGTTTCAGCATCAGCATACAGATTTTTTTCGTGAAGTATTTTTGCAAGCGGCACTTTTGCCCGTCCTAAAAAAACCATCGGTGTATTGAAGCAGAAAAGTACCAGCATCATGATGTATCCCTGCCAGATAGTCTGTCCAAAAAAAATAAAAGAACCAATAGTGGGACGTTTTCCGTAGATGAGATTTAAACTGGAGTCTAAAAAAAGAAAACTGCCTATTGAAAATAACGCAATGGAGCTGCACAGATAGGCAATGGTAATTACCCGGTGATAGCCATAAGG
>JBGTBV010000075.1:0-1567 GCA_041749185.1 Daejeonella sp.
GAAGATAACCCCTGAGGTAAAAAAACTACTTTTGTATCAGCAAAAAGCGGCCTGAACGCCGCATCCAAAACAAAAAAAATGGCTCAATACGAATTATTATTGCCGAAAATGGGCGAAAGTGTTGCTGAGGCAACTATTATCAAATGGGTAAAACAACCGGGAGATCCGGTAGACGCCGATGAATCTGTATTAGAAATAGCTACAGATAAGGTAGATTCTGAAGTGCCATCGCCCGTTGCCGGAAAGCTTGTTAAAGTACTTTTTAAAGAGGATGACATTGTACAGGTAGGAGAAGTGATCGCGATAATTGAAACCGGGTTGGATATCGGTTCTGCCGCAGAGCCTGAGCAAGATAGTAAAGTTGAGGAGCCAGTTAAACAGGCAGAAGAGAATTTTCAGCAACCGGAAAAGGCCGAAAACTTTGCAACACTAAGCAGCTCGTCCAGATTTTACTCGCCATTGGTTAAAAGTATCGCTGCCGAAGAAGGAATCCAGTTAACCGAATTAGACCAGGTAAAAGGCTCAGGTGCCGAAGGAAGGGTAACTAAACAAGACATTTTAGATTTTGTAAAACAGCGGCAGTCAGAATCAGGGACGGATGTTGATGGGGAGGAGAACGGCGCCGTTGAAACCCCAAAACCAAAAGAACAACGTAAATCTGAGGTGCAGCAGCCAATCCAGAAACAGCAACCGCAATCCAGACCAGCGCAGCCGGCAGTTTCGGTAAGCGGAGGTGATGAGATAATTGAAATGGACCGCATGCGTAAGTTAATTGCAGACCACATGGTGATGAGCAAACAAACAGCACCGCACGTAACCTCCTTTGTTGAAGCCGATGTAACCAATTTAGTAAAATGGCGTGAACGCGTAAAAGGGAGTTTTGAAAAACGCGAGGGCGAGAAGATAACGTTTACACCGATATTTATTGAAGCCGTCGCCAAAGCCATTAAGGATTTACCGATGGTTAACGTTTCTGTAAGCGGCACGCAGATCATCAAAAAGCGGGACATTAATATTGGTATGGCGGCGGCTTTGCCGTCTGGAAATTTGATAGTTCCGGTTATAAAGAATGCTGATCAGTTAAACCTGGTTGGCTTAACAAAATCAGTAAATGACCTGGCAAAGCGTTCCCGGTTATCTAAACTTAAACCAGACGAAACGCAAGGTGGAACGTTTACCATCACCAATGTTGGCACATTTGGGAATGTGATGGGCACACCCATCATTAATCAACCTCAGGTTGCGATATTGGCTGTTGGAGCCATTAAGAAAAAGCCGGCGGTTATTGAAACTGAGTATGGAGATGTGATTGCCATCCGGCACATGATGTTTTTGTCACTTTCATATGATCACCGCGTTGTTGACGGCGCTTTAGGCGGATCGTTTGTGCGGAAGGTTGCTGATTATCTGGAAGCCTGGGATAGCAACCGCGAGGTTTAACACATACCATTCTTAAAAAACCAAAATTAACAAGCCCGGAACAGCAATCTTCCGGGCTTATTTTTTGCGATTAAGGTTGTGTTTGGGCATGAAAAGCTTTTATTGCAGAATTTCAGACAGTTCTGAT
>JBGTBV010000076.1:0-2809 GCA_041749185.1 Daejeonella sp.
ATGGTAATGAATTGCTTCTTTGTTTCCTTATTATTTCTAATGAGAGTGAGCCATTGCTCGTTGTCCTTTTTCACAAGTAAACCCTGGCCGTTCAAACAATACTCTGGAAGAATCCCCGGCGTAATATTCTCCGATGTGGCATCAAGAAACATTTCAACTCCATCGTGTTGAACATATCCCACGACGTAATTCAATTTACCCAACATCGGTACATGCTGGAGAACCATTCCATGTTCTCTGGTACTAAGTACCACCGGATAGGTTGTTATATCCATCTTATTGAGCAATGCAATGAGTGAAAGATTTATTTCCGCGCTGGATCCGCTGTGATTAACCAAAAAATGGTTTCTGAGATCAAACGTTCCAAAAAGACGTTTTTGACCATTCCATTTTATATTGTTCTGAATAAATCTAAATGCTTCATCAATTTTTTGAGGTGTTGTCAAAGCCTTCTTCTTAGTTGCGCTGGCAAATTCATTCAGGAACAAAGCTTCATTTAATATTCCGCCGAAACGGGGAATTTCAAGCAAGCTGTTCACAACGTTTTTCCAGGAGGTATTTACATCATAGACGAACCAACCTCTATTGATTGACTCCGGATAAAACTCAAACTTCGTAATGAAATTGGAGTAGTTATTCATATTAGGCTCGGTCTTAAAGGCAGGCATGTGGGATGCCTTCCATTCATTCGCAGAAATCGTTTCTATGGGCTCAAATCCAAAGTGAGCCTTCGTAAAACTTACAAAGTTTGAATTCCAAAGTGTCAACTTATTGAAAGCGATTGGGATCCTTTCCTGAAACCTCCATTCATAAGGTATTCCCTGAAACGAATAAAATATGTCAACAACGCTCCCGACCTTTACATTTGGGGCAAATACTTTGTATACATCGAACCCTTTAATTATTTGCTCATTATAAATCGAGTTATGGTCAGCCTTATCTTTCACTACTTCTCCGTTGACCACATTAAAAACAAAAACTTTAAAGTCGCCCTTCGCTGGCGTATTAAATGTCCAGTTACCCCAATCAAGACCAGATTTCTTAAGTATTTTAATACGGATATGACGGGAAAACAAAAAACGTCGTCCATCGAATTCTCCGATATCGGATAGTATAACGGCTTCGGCCGTGGAATCCTCCTTGTAGGAAGTCATTTGCAGTTCTTCCCTTGAGACCTTTCCAAACTCAACCTGGTCTTGGGCGTTGACTATTCCGTAAAATGTTAAACACAACAAAATAAGAGTAGCACCAATAAGGTAACGGCTTTGCATGATTTAAGGTATTATGATTTGGAATGTAGATTTGGTGATCTGCGGGATGATAAATAATTTATATAACGAGAGTGAGGTAAAAGTAGCAAATACATCTAACCTGCTATAATTCGGATATCCCTAAAACGGCACCATTTCAATCTAATACTTACACGTGTCAAACCGCCGGAAAAAACTCACAATACCGGATTTACTACAAAAGCCAAAAAGCTTTTTTCGTATTTTGCTGGCCGATGAAAAAACTGGCAACTGTTTCCCTATTTCTTTTAACCTTAATCCCGGTAGTTGCGCAGCCAAAAATTGGTTTGACCCTTAGTGGCGGCGGCGCAAAGGGACTAGCTCATATTGGAATTCTGGAGGCTATCGATAGCGCCGGGCTTCGAATAGACTGTATCACAGGTACTAGCATGGGAAGCATTGTAGGCTCACTATATGCCGCCGGGTATTCGGGAAAGGAGATCGAAAAAATCGCACGCGACCTGGATTGGAATATTCTCTTCTCCGGTAAGCCTTCCATCCGTAACGTCAATATTGATGAAAAAACTGAATTTGATAATTATGCGTTGGAAGTACCCTTTCAAAAAGGGAGGTTTAAGTTCACTTCGGGTTTTATTGAAGGTCAGGAACTCTGGCTAAAATTCCAGGAACTGTTTCTTCCTATTTATGACCTCAAGGATTTTTCCAAGTTAAGTATCCCTTTCAAGTGCGTGGCAACGGATGTCAGCACAGGTAAAGCCGTTGTCATGGATCAGGGCGAACTGGTTACTGCTATAAGGGCAAGCATGGCGATCCCTTCCGTCTTTACACCGATCGACTATAAAGACACAAAGCTCGTTGATGGAGGGATTGTTCGTAATTTTCCTGTCCGCGATGTAAAGGCCATGGGAGCCGACTTTGTTATTGGTGTGAATCTGTCGCAGGGGTTGTCTCATGCTAAAGACCTCAACACGGCCATCGACATACTGTATCAGATCGGTTTTTATAAGGATGCAGACGATTTCCAGCAGGAGAGGAAACTCTGTAATGTATTAATAGAACCTCCCCTGGAACAATTTAATGCCGCAAGCTTCAGTAGCTCGGACAGTATAATTCGTATCGGAAAAGAATCAGGGAATAAATATTATCCGATATTCAAAAAATTAGCCGATTCGTTAAAAAGCATTTATCCTGATTACAAGCCGATCAAGAACAGGCTTCCGCAAACCAAATCGGTTACAGTCGATAGCATTGGAATTAAAGGACTTGATCGAACAACAAAGACATCGTTTGAGAACAGATTAGCACTGAAACCGGGGAAAACATATAACGGAAAAGAAGTAGCTGAAGCCATCCGCCGCGTTTATGGTTCGAGGAATTATAACCGAATCGCATACGAATGGACTCCAACATCAACACCAGGCCACGCAAACCTTTCGTTCAATGTGGTCGAAAGTCCTTTAACACACGTAAAGGCCGGTATACACTACCATTCCTTTAGTAACGTGGCATTGATTCTTGGCGCAGAAGCTAAAAATCTTTTTTTTGATCGTTCCAAATCT
>JBGTBV010000077.1:0-33132 GCA_041749185.1 Daejeonella sp.
TTTTATTAAATTCGGCCTGTTCGTGCTCTGTAAGTTTAAAGTTGATTATTTTTTCCCATCCATTTTTGCCTAATATTACCGGGACCACCAACGATACATCTTTCTGATCGTACTCGCCATCTAAGGCCACGCCGCAGGATATGAGTTTTTTTTGATCGCGTACAATGCTTTCTACCATAAAGGCCGTGCCAGCGCCAGGGGCGTACCACGCCGATGTGCCAATAAGTTTGGTTAATGTGGCGCCGCCAA
Organism: Daejeonella sp.; assembly: GCA_041749185.1. Taxonomy (GTDB): domain Bacteria; phylum Bacteroidota; class Bacteroidia; order Sphingobacteriales; family Sphingobacteriaceae; genus Daejeonella. The sequence continues at coordinate 250 of JBGTBV010000077.1, forward strand.
CCATCGTAGCCGCAACTATTTTATCTTGCTGTTCTTTGCTGAGTAATTGTGTTACCGGCACACTGTTCCAGGTTGCATGGTTTATTAAGGGAATCATGGTGGTATCTCCATGCCCGCCAATTACAACGGCGTTTAAATCAGCCGGCGAACATTTAAGTTCCTGGCTTAGGTAATATTTAAATCGGGCTGAATCTAATGCACCACCCATGCCAATCACCCTGTTTTTAGGCAGGCCTGACGACTTTAGCGTAAGGTAATTCATGGTATCCATCGGGTTAGAAACCACGATAATGATGGTGTTTGGGGAGTGCTTTAAGATATTCTCTGTTACGCTACTCACTATACCGGCATTGGTGCCGATCAATTCTTCCCGGGTCATTCCCGGCTTTCGGGGCAGGCCACTGGTTATAACCACTACTTCAGAACCAGCAGTGGCAGCATAATCATTGGTTACACCTTTAACCCGGGTATCAAATTCAAGCAGAGCTGAAGTTTGCATAATATCCATGGCCTTCCCTTCAGCAAAACCCTCTTTTATGTCTAATAAGATAAGCTCTTCGGCCAGCTCTTTGCGGGCAATATTATCTGCACAGGTAGCACCTACAGCACCGGCACCTACTACGGTAATTTTCATAACTATATGGTTTTTGAGGATGGAAGTTCAACAGGCCGAAGATAGAAATTCTTCTGTTTTTTTTAAGGCAGCAGATCATCTTTGTTGAAACAACCAACGTAAAAATGCTGTTTAAAAACGCGGATGGACGGATTAACCGCGTGTGTCTGATTTATGAAAATTAGTAACGAAATTATTGGCCTTACCGCCGGCATCCTCACATCAGCCTCTATGCTGCCGCAATTGGTAAAAACTATCAGGGAGCGTGATTCTGAAAGTATTTCTGGTTTTATGATTAGTATTCTGATAGTAGGAACCGGCTTATGGTCTTACTACGGAGTGCTGAAAGAGGACCTCCCCATCATCATCACCAATGCGTTTTCCTGCTTTTTAAATTCGGTGATGTTATTCTGCAAAATCAAGTTCAACAAAAACTGAACGTATAATTCCTGCTTGTGCCGGCTTCATCCGCAGAATTTAAAAATCGGTTAAGAAGCCCGCAAGCGCTATTCCTATCCCGGCAAGCACGGCGATTATTTTCTTTAAGTTGAACTTATGATCTACGCTCGACTCAAATAATATGGTGGTTGATATGTGCAAAAATATACCGATAACAACGGCCATGATGCGGCCAAAGTAAGATTCGATATCCAAAACCGCCCCGCTGCTTATTTCAAAGCTCAAAAGAAATCCCAATGGAGACATCGCCGCGAAAACTGCCAGCATTGCAATCGCATTTCTCCGGGATACGTTATTTTGCAGCAGCACACTGCCTAACGCGAAGGCGGCTGGTATATGGTGCAGGGCGATGCCAAATACCAGCTCGTTGTGGGCACCCGCTGCCAGCGGCATACCCTCTAAAAATGCATGCAGGCACAGGCTGATCATGATTCCGAAAGGGAAGGCGTAATGCCCGTGGTGGTGTTTATGAATATGCCCGTGTTCAATGCCTTCAGAAAACTGCTCCATTATTACCTGCAACAGAAATCCGCCAAGTACAAATAAGCCAAGCATGCGGTCCTGGGTTTGATATACTTCTGGCAATAAGTGCAAAACGGTTATGGCGAAGAGATACGCACCGCTGAAAGAGAGTATCAATTTTAAACGCTGGGTATTGTCACGCCTAAAGAGAAATACGCCCATGCCGCCGAGAAAAGCTGCCGCAAATAGTAAAATTAATTTCCAGAGCGCCATTTTCTAAAAGCTTGTGTAGTTTTTAAAATTCCGCCCATTGTTAAACCAATTAAAATTCCGGTTATGGCGCCGAAGGTAACATCGAGCGGATAATGGACGCCCACATAAACCTGTGCGAATGAAATAGAGAACGCCCAGATAAAAACCAGTGGTAAAATGGCTTTCCAGCGTTTGTAAAACATCCCGACAAGGAAAAACGCCAGGGCAAAATGGTTTGATGCATGCGTAGAAGGAAAGCTGTAGCCGCTTCCGCAAGAGATCAAAAGCCTGACTTCCTCCTTCAGCTCCGGATCATTGCATGGGCGCAAACGCTGTACCGCGGGCTTTATAACCGAGGCGGTGAGATAATCGGTCACGCCGAAGGTAAGACCGAAGAAAAGCAAAAGCATCCAGCCGCGTTTATCATAGTTGCGCACAAAAAATATCGCCAGAAATAGATAAACCGGCGACCAAAAATAACGGTTGCGTAAAAAAGGCATCAGCCAGTCGAAAAAGGGATTAGCCAAGCCCTGGTTTATCGCGGTAAACAAGGCCTGGTCTATTTGGATAAGATCAGGCATCGGCTTTTTTACAGATAAATATTAACCGGTCTGACTGCAGGGGATTAAAGGCTTGCAGCGAATGATCGCCAAAGCAACCCACAATTTCAAACCCGCTACGTGAAAACATGCGTTCAAAATCTGCGAAGGAAAATGCCAGTACCTCCTCTTTAAATGCGTAATCTTTATTGCGATGCTCAAAAGAAATGCTTTTGATAATTTTGCCCTGGGCTACGTTTTTGCTGATGTTAAAATCAATGCCATCTACATGTTTTGTTTCCTGATGGTTTAAATGCTTGATAATTTTCTGACTGTTGAAATAATCGAGCACCAGCAAACCATCTTTCTTTAACGCCTTGCGGAATGTTTTTAAAGAATTTACATGCTCTTTTTCGGTTTCAAAATATCCGAAACTGGTAAAAAGGTTAAAGGCGATATCGAAATAATTGATGTAGAAAAGATAGCGCATGTCATGCACGTAAAAGTGGAGTTTGCTGTTCTCAAACTGCTTCGCATATTTTACGCTTGATAGCGAAAGATCAATGCCGGTAACGTCATAACCTTTTTTGTTAAGATAAACCGAATGGCGACCGCGGCCGCAGGCTATATCCAGCAAACGGGCATCTAATCCGGGTTTTAGGAATGCGCAGAGGTTATCAATAAAAAACTCGGCCTCTTCATCATCCCGGTTATTGTAGAGAATATGATAGTATGGCGAGTTAAACCAGTTTTGAAACCACTTTTTAGGCATATTACTTTCCAAAAAAATTGTGTTCAAAGATAGAATAAATAGCGTTTTTCCATCCCGTAAGGCATCTGATTGTTAAAGGTTATCCATTATTTGTTACTTTTGGCCACCTAAAAACGAAGTAAGTGACTTTAATTAAATCTATTTCAGGTATTCGCGGAACCATTGGCGGCACTGTGGGCAACGGCTTAACCCCGCCCGATATCATAAAATTTACGGTAGCATTTGGTACGTGGGTTTTTAGAAAAACGGGGAAGCGAAAAATTGTGCTTGGGCGTGATGCCCGCATCTCTGGAGAGATGGTTAGAAATCTGGTGGTTGGGGCGTTGCAGAGTATAGGTATGGATGTTATTGATTTAGGACTATCAACAACGCCTACGGTAGAGATAGCGGTTCCGGATGAAGATGCGGGCGGCGGAATAATAATAACGGCCAGCCACAATCCCAAACAGTGGAACGCATTAAAGTTGTTGAACCACGATGGCGAATTTATTACCGATGAAGAAGGCAGAGCAGTTTTGGAGTTGGCGGAAGATCCCGGTTTTACCTTTGCCGAAGTGGATGATCTGGGAAGCGTGACCGCCGACGATAGCTACCTAAAAAAGCATATTGATAAGGTTTTAGCTCTGCCGCTGGTTAACGTTGAGGCTATTAGAAACGCTAACTTCAGCGTGGCTATAGATTGCGTGAATTCGTCGGGCGGACTTTTTGTGCCGGCATTGTTATCCGCCCTGGGCGTAAAAACGGTACATAAACTTTATTGCGAGCCAGACGGTCAGTTTCCGCACAACCCTGAGCCGCTGCCAGAAAACCTGGTGGCCCTGGCCCATGAAGTTGTTGCAAAAAAGGCAGATCTGGGAATAGCGGTTGACCCGGATGTAGACCGTTTGTGCTTTGTTTGCGAAAACGGAAGCATGTTCGGCGAAGAATATACGCTGGTGGCCGTGGCAGACTACGTTTTAAAAAATACGCCCGGCAATACGGTTTCCAACCTGTCATCAACGCGTGCCTTGCGGGATGTGACCGAAAATAGCGGCAACACCTACAATGCCGCCGCAGTTGGCGAAGTGAACGTGGTAAATAAAATGAAAGAGACGGCGGCAGTTATCGGCGGTGAAGGCAACGGAGGTGTGATTTATCCCGAATCGCATTATGGAAGAGATGCCTTGGTTGGGATCGCTTTATTTTTGACACACCTTGCCCAAACCGGCGGCTCGGTGTCGGCCATGCGCAATAGCTACCCGCACTATTATATTTCAAAAAACAAAATCACCTTAACGCCCGATATGGATATTGACGCGTTGCTTTTAGAGGTAGAAGAAAAATATAAAAACAACCCGTACAGCACGATAGACGGATTAAAAATAGAATTTAATAAACAATGGGTTCACCTGCGGCGGTCTAACACCGAACCAATTATCAGGATTTATTCTGAAGCTGCCACAGAACAGGAAGCACAGGCATTGGCCGGTAAAATTATAGAAGATATCAACCAAATTTTGAAGGTTGGATAAGTCCCTGGCAGATGTTTTTGGGCAAAAGCCGTTAATCAAAATCTCAGAATCTAAAAACTCAATTACAGAACAGAAATGCGTGTTTATTTTGATAACGCAGCCACCACCCCGGTAGATAAGGAAGTGCTGCAAGAAATGTATAAGGTAATGGAAAACCAATTTGGAAATCCATCCTCAATACATGCGCATGGCCGGGAAGTACGCACAGTTATTGAGAAGGCCCGCAAAACGGTTGCCGGCCTGCTCAATACCTCACCCTCACAAATATTCTTCACATCCGGAGGCACCGAGGCTGATAATACCGCTATCCGTTGCGGCATTATTGACCATGGCATTACGCATGCCATTACTTCACGTATAGAACACCATGCCGTGCTGCATACGTTGCAGGCACTTGAAAAAGGCGGTGTTATCAAGCTTAGCTTTTTAAATGTAGATGCACGGGGTAATTTAGATATGAATCAGCTTGAAAACTTGTTGAAAAGTAACCAACGAAGTTTCGTATCAATCATGCATGCCAATAATGAACTTGGAACCCTCAATGATATTGAAGCTATAGGCCAACTATGCGAAAATTACCACGCTATTTTTCACTCAGATACAGTACAAACCATTGGCCATTATCCGCATGATTTAAGCAAATTGAAAGTTCATTTTATGGTTTGCGCAGCACACAAACTTCATGGGCCAAAAGGGGTTGGGTTTTTATATATTGATCATCGTATCAAAATAAACCCGATGATTTTTGGCGGTTCGCAGGAGCGCAATATGCGTGGCGGAACGGAAAACGTTTACGGAATTGCCGGTCTGGCAAAAGCAATGGAGATTGCTTACGCAGAAATGAATGAGCACCGGGAACACATTCTGGGTTTAAAAGAGTACATGGTTGGCAGGCTTAAAGAGAATATCCCCGGCGTTGAGTTTAATGGCGAAACTAATCCGGAAAAAAGTTTATATACTGTGATTAACGTTTCATTTCCTGAGATGGAAATGGCAGATATGTTATTGTTTAGCCTCGATATCGCCGGAATTTCGGCTTCGGGCGGCAGCGCCTGCAGTTCGGGCACAAATATAGGCTCGCATGTTTTAAATGGCATTCATGCCAATCCCAACCGGCCGGCGGTGCGCTTTTCGTTCAGCAAATACAATACCCGGCAGGAGGTAGATTTTGTAATTGAGAAACTGCGGGAGATATATGCCGTTAAAAGTTCGGCGCAGGGCCATTAGCGATCGAATTTCCTGCATTTTTAAATTTTTTAGGTCATTCTCTTTTATTTATTTATCTGTAAATTACAGCGTAAATTTTAAATATTTGATTATGGAAAACTTACCGAAAGATGAGGGACAACAACCCGAAGAAGAAAAAACTGCAGCAAAAGGAACGTCAGATGAGAAAGCCGATCAACAGCCGCCTCAGGAAAAAACCCCTAAGGTAGACCGAAAACACGATTTTACACACACCCATCCTGATCATGCCCATCACAAAAATTTTGGGCTTGACCATGAGCCCGGTGCTTTTTAGACGTTTAAGCAAGGAGCCACAAGGCTCCTTTTTTTTGCCTTGCGAAATGTTGCAGTAATTTATTTTAGCCTTTCTAAAAACAATCCGGGGGTTGGCAAGTGTTTATGTTGAAACAACAAATCTAAAAAAACCGATCATGGCAACATCAAATGAGAATAACCTGAATGATGAGCAAAATTATTCAGGAACTAACCGCAAAGACGATGCTCACGCAGACCAGTTAGGCGAAAACACCGGTGGTAGCGGCATGGAAAGTGAAAATCCGTACAACAAAGCTGAAGATCCATCTGAAGGGAAAGGTGAAGTTTCTGCTTCTTCGGAGAATTCCAATCGCGATGAAGCCTACGGCGAAAACGCCGGCGTGATGAGCTCCACTGATTTTAAAAACAGCGACTTAACTCCCGGTCCAGGTGATGAGGACGATGAAGACGACGATGATTCCCTGATTCCGATTGAAGGCGATGACGATGACGATTTACTGGGAGATGATGACGACGACGATGACCTGATGAACGATGACGATTCCATTACTCCTATTGCTGATGAGGATGATGATGATGAAGATGGCGGGGATATAAACCGGAGCAGCATCTCTGATATGGGAAGTAATATTTCCGGACGGGAAACGGGGCGCACAACCGGCAGAATGATTGATCATGAACCCGGTACCGCCGGAATTTAAAATAATAGGATGTCTGAACCTGATAAAATAAATCCAACAAATCAGAACGGCGACACCCCCACAAACAAGCCATCTGAAAAGTTAATTAACCCGCCAAAAAAAAGCGGTATTTTCAAGGAAGAGCGTAAAATTACTTCAAACGCAACCGCCAAGGATTACAAGCTTGGCGACCGGCATACAACCCGATAATTAACAAAGGCCCGCTGGGGCCTTTGTTAATTTGGAGCCTGTTTTAATTTTTTTTAATACCTGTATTTCATCAAATTCTAAATAATGAGAAGAAGACAATTTATTACGCAGACCGGACTTTCTCTGGCCTTTGTTGGTTTTTGCAGGAACAGCGGAATAGCATCAGCGCTGCTCAATCCCGCGTATAATATGAAACCATTGAGAAATGGTGTGGGAATTTTTACCGAGCAGGGCGGTACTATTGGCTGGCTGGTTAACCCGGACGGTATTGTGGTGGTTGACTCTCAATTTCCCGAACCAGCAGCCCATCTTCTTTCCGAACTAAAAAATCAGTCTCAACAACCCGTTAGCTACCTGATCAACACACATCATCATGGAGATCATACCGGCGGCAATATTGCGTTTAAGGGAATTGCCGGGCATGTTGTTGCTCATGTAAATTCTGCGGCAAACCAAAAACGCGTAACTGCCGGAAAAGAAGACCGGCAGTTGTATCCCGATAAGGTATTTGATAAAGAATGGAGCAGCAAAATTGGAGGGAATGAGATTACTTGCCGGTATTTTGGAGCAGGCCATACAGATGGCGACGCAATTATTCATTTTGACGATGCAAACATTGTCCATATGGGAGATTTGGTTTTTAACAAGCGTTTTCCGTTCATTGACCGGTCGTCGGGGGCCTCAATTTCTAACTGGATTATGGTGTTGGATAAAACCTTAAAAACATTCGATAATGACACGCTTTACATTTTCGGTCATGCGCTTGATCCTGAGAAGGTTACAGGCGGAAAAGATGATGTAAAAGCGATGCGGAACTTTTTAGATAAGTTATTGAACTATGTGAGTGGCGAGATAAAGAAAGGGAAAACTAAAGAAGAAATTATAAAAGCAACTTCTATTCCCGGCGCAGAAGATTTTGCGGGTCAGGGTATTGAGAGGGGTTTAACCGCCGCTTATGATGAGCTAACTGCCTGATTTGTTTAAAATCAGGACATCAAAACGTGAGCCCCGATAACGTAAAATCGAGCTGTTGCTGGCCAAGCTCTCCGGTTTGACCGGGTTTGCGCAGCACCTCAATACGTTTGTAAACTATTTCTTTAGCTTCTTCTTTTTGATAGGGCAGGTGAACATTTTCCAAATGGAATTTTAACCCGGTAATATCGGCTATAAGTTCAACTTTTACCTGATAAGTTGTACTTTTTGGAAAATCCATAAATAGATTTTTAAGCGGTTCCGCCCGCGATAATTGTCTTGCCAGGGAAAAGACAGTCGCATCGTTTAGCAACAGTTTCTGATGGCTCATCATAAAACCTACCGCGGTGAGTCCGTTTTCACCTTTAAAATAAATCACTTTCCAAAACGCACCGGGGATTTGCACCGGCTCATTGTTTACTACCCTGCTAAATACCAGATCAATATCTGAAAGTACGGGGCCGGTAAACACACTCACCCTTAAGTCGTTTTCGTCAGTTTGATGTTTACTGATATATTGTTCCAAACTTTTCCAGGCGCCTTTATTCAGTTTAGAATGTTGCGGCGCACAGTTGGTAAAGTAAAAAGTATCTTTTCCTGCCGCCTTTTTTTCCTCATCGTTGCCCCATAGAATTTCCTGATAACTAATCAGGTGGCCCTGATCGAAATCATTTTTCAAATCTCCCCTGCTTACAGATATGGCATCGTATAATTCGTTTCCCCACTGGCAGTTCTCCGCAACGTTTATCTCATCTTTAATAAACCGGCCACTTCTGTTAATCGGCTCCCAACTGCTACCGTCAATGTTTGAAGCCGCCAATATGGCCAGCTTGCGTTTCCGGTGCATAATAATGCTATGATGCAAATAGTTGATTTTGTAACCGCGTTTGCCCCTGAGCTTGGCTGTTTGACGATATAATTTGTTCGGCAGTACCGGATAAGGTACTTTCATTCCGGTTATAAATTTAGGATTGTATCCCATCTAATGGGGAGTTAGCGTGTTATTAAAATTCGCGGCTATATGAATGACCGAAGAAAATCCGGTAGATTAGTTAGCCATCATTTTCAAGAATAAGCCCAGGCGATCTTTCATCTCCCGGCGGTCAATAATAAAATCCAAAAAACCGTGCTCTAAAACAAATTCGGCGGTTTGAAATCCCTTTGGTAAATCCCGTTTAATGGTTTCTTTAATTACCCTGGGACCGGCAAAGCCGATGAGTGCGCCCGGCTCTGAAATATTAATATCGCCCAGCATGGCATACGAAGCGGTTACACCGCCAGTTGTTGGATCTGTTAACAAAGAAATGTAGGGTATTTTCGCTTGGCTAAGCAAAGCGAGTTTAGCCGACGTTTTGGCCATTTGCATCAGTGAAAAAGCCGCTTCCATCATTCGTGCTCCTCCAGATTTGGAGATCATTAAGAACGGTATATTATGCGCTAAACAATGATCTATGGAGCGGGCTATCTTTTCGCCAACAACAGAGCCCATAGATCCGCCAATAAAATTGAAGTCCATGCAGGCGATCACAATTTCCTGGCCCGCTATCCGGCCGTGCGCAGATCGGATGGCATCGTTCAGCCCTGTTTTTTTATAACTTTCTTCCAGTCGGTCTGTGTATTTCTTTGTATCTGTAAACTCCAGCGGATCGGACGAGCGCAACCCGGGAAACAATTCTGTAAAATCGTTATCATCAAACAGCAAAGCGAAATACTCTTTTGAGCCTATGCGCAGATGGTAATTGCAATATTGGCAAACGTACTTATTTTCTACCTGATCAACATTGTGAAGCGCTTTTTTACACTGGGGGCATTTGTTCCACAGGCCGTCCGGCGCTTCTTTTTTTTCTTGGGTAGAGGTGATGATCCCTTTTTTTTCTCGCTTAAACCAGGCCATTTTAATATTTAGTGTACGTACAAAGAAACAAAATTTTTAAGAAGCGCTTGTGATTAATCCCGCCCCAGCGTCTATGTTTAATTTGATTCTCTTTGTTTGATAGATTTTTAAACTTAACCTTTTTGAAAAGTCCTGCGCAATAAGAGGAAATTCTTTTGCCTGCAAGCGATTTTAATTCTCCGTCATTTTATAAACCCGCACATAGTCAATTTCCATTGTTTGCGGTAGCGAGGTTGGATCTATTCCCTGCGCTCCGCCCCAGTTTCCGCCGAACGCCACGTTTAGCAGCAGGTGAAAGCGTTTGTCAAAAGGCCAAACCGCCGATCCTTTGTTCTCATTGGCAAACTGGAAGATCTGTTCATTGTCAATAAAGCCACGAATATCCATCGGTGTCCAGTCAATACGATACACGTGGAAATTTTTGCTGGCACCGCTAACGGTTTTAGTACCCGATTTTTGGGTGCCGATTGAATGATAATATGCCTCTGTATGCACCGTAATATGTACCCGGTCCTGATCATATCCCACGTGCTCCATGATGTCAATCTCGCCAGATTTAGGCCAGCCGCCATAAGACCAGTCGGTTGGCAGCATCCATATTGCAGGCCAGGTGCCTTTACCCGAGGGTAATTTCGCTTTCACTTCAAATCTGCCATATAAAAAATCCCCTTTATCCTTCGAAACAATTCTGGACGAAGTATAATCGCGGCCATCAAAATTCTCTTTCAGCAAATTGATGCTTAAAATTCCGTTTTGCACTGATGCGTTTTTTTGACGGTTAGTATAATATTGAAGTTCATTATTGCCCCAGCCGCTTCCGCCGAGATCATACCCCCATTTCGTAGAATCGGGTAAACCCGAGTACTCGAATTCATCAGACCAAACCGGAGATGATTCAAACTTATAAACTTTCTCTATCGGTTTTATTGCAACAGGAGGCTGTTCTGATTTGGTTACGGTGTTTTTTTTCGAACATCCGCTTAGTACTGTTACGGCTACGGCAAACACTAAACTGCAAAAGATTAATTTATTCATATCGAATTAAAAATGGTTCTACGTTTTATTCAACCTGTGCCGACGATAAATTTACGGAAACTGTTTAGAATCAGGGTGCTAATTTATAAGCGTTTACAAACGTTTGCAACCGCTGTCTGAGAGTTCGGTCGGCCGATATTTCCCCCTTAATGAAATGCGGAGTTTAATTGCTTTCGTTATGAGTTTTTGCCTTTTGTAATTCCTGTTCATCCGTTAGGTCTAAACGAAGTGGTGTTACCGATACATAACCATTTTCTACGGCCCACCGATCGGTGCCCTCTTCAGCCGGTTCAAGCGGGGTCACCGTAAACCAATAATGTTTTCTTCCCATAGGGTCTGTTCCCGGTACGATATGCCCATCGTACAAACGCACCGACTGCCGCGTCCAGCGTATACCTTTTGGATCAGGGGGAAAGTTCACATTGTACAACCCCGCTTCGGCGTAGTCAATCAGCATGGCTATGGTTTTGCGCACATAAGGTTCTAGAGCTTTAAAATCGGGTTCTGTTTTACCTACCGGAGTGCTTAACGCGACGGCTTTTATTCCCAGCAGGGCCGCCTGTTTGGCCGCTGCCAATGTACCCGAATGCCACATGGAGTTGCCCAGGTTGGGCCCCATATTAATTCCCGATAAAACCAGATCGGTATTGGCCCACAAATGCGTGCCCAGCGCCACACAGTCTGCCGGAGTTCCGTTTACACGATACGCCTCAATTCCCTTAAACTCAACGGGTGATTTTTTATAAGACAACGGCCTTGAGTGGGTAACCGCATGCCCCATTGACGATTGTTCCACATCGGGAGCTACCACTCTTACTTCGCCAAAATTGCCCGCAGCCTTCGCTAAGGCGGCAATTCCTGGGCTGTAAATGCCGTCATCGTTGGTAACCAAAATCCTCATGATAAAAAAGTTTTTATAATGCCAACCAAAAACCTTTAGCTATGTTTTAGAACTTACCAATTACACCACATGGCGATAGTTAAATTACTGCATAATGATAAGGCTGGAGACGAAGAGCATTCGCCGGATAATCTAATTGCTCTTGTTGAATCTGCAGGCTACACCTGCGATTATAGATCAATAAAAAAAAGCGGCTGGCACCGCATTAGTGACGAAACCGATTTTGTCATTATCGCCGGCGGCGATGGAACGGTAAGAAAAGTTGTTAAAAAGCTGCTGGAGCGTAAATTAGATCAGAAGAAATTTCCGATTGCTATTTTACCCCTCGGAACGGCGAATAATCTGGCCAAAACCCTGGGCGTTGACACAGATATCCGGCTCACAGTGCAATCATGGAAAAGAAACAAAAAATGCTTCTTTGACGTGGGAAAGATTTACGGCCTGGATGAGCAGACGTTCTTTTTGGAGGGCCTTGGCTACGGTGTTTTTCCGCATTTAATGAAGCGAATGAAACAAGGTCCGGTGGATAATGAAGCTTCAGCAGATGAGCAATTGGAAACTGCCTTAAAAATGTTCTATGATATCGTGAATGCCTATAAGCCCCGTTATTGCAGGCTGGATATTGACGGCGTTGATTATACCGGAAATTATATTTTGGTGGAGGTACTGAATATCCGTTCCATTGGGCCAAACCTTTATTTAGGCCCTGATGTGAAGGTTGATGATGGTGAGCTTGACGTGGTATTGGTGGGCGAGGAGCACCGGACCGAACTTGCCCGGTATATCTTGAATAAAATAAAGGGCATTGAGGCCCCGCCAAAACTGAAACTTATTAAGGCCCGCAATTTACAGGTTGAATGGCACGGGAGCGACGGCCATGTAGATGACAAACGCCTTAAGATTGAAAAACCGGTAGTGGTAAGAATTGAGACGCAAAAAAGCTTGCTCGAGTTTTATTGCTGAGTTTGAGAAATCACCTTAGGTGGTGCACTAATTGCTTTTGGTTTGGAAAAATTGCTGCATAAACAATAACTGATATTCAACCGCACTTTTCCAATACGCCCAGTTGTGTCCGCCGGGGCGAACAATAAAATCATGTGGAATTCTGTTGCTGTATCAGTTTCTGATGGAAGGCCTGATTAACATCGAAAAAAAAATCGTTTATCCCACAGTCAATAATTAATGACAGAGAATTGGGTTTCAAAAGAGCAACTAAATTAATCACGCTATTTTGATTCCAATTATCTAAGTTCGCTGCCAAATCTCCCAAATGCCCGGAAATTCCCCAGTTTTTAGGGAATGGCCGCAGATCTAAGCCGCCGCTCATGCTGCCCGCTGCCCCGAAAACTGTCTGATTTTTAATAGCCAGGTAGAGTGCGCCGTGCCCGCCCATACTTAAGCCGGTTATGGCCCGGCCCTTTCGCTGCGATATAGTTTTATAATTACTGTCTACGTAACCAACCAGTTCATTAGCGATATAGGTTTCATATTTCGAATCCGGCTTCTGCGGGCTATCCAAATACCAACTCTCTGTTCCCCCATCGGGACAAACAATAAGCATCTGATACTTGTCGGCGAAATTTTGTATTTCCGGCACCTCATCTATCCAATTGGTGTAGGTGCCCCCGTGGCCGTGAAGCAGATAAACAACCGGAAATTGAACGCTTCCATTGTAACTGTCGGGTCTGAGAATAAGAGCCCTTATATTTTTGTTCATTGCGGCACTGTGAGTTGTAACGGTATCAACCGCGGCTCTGGTTATCGTTATCCCCGAAAGGGAAAGTGAAAACAGAAGAATAAATAATTTTAACTGCATTTATTTTTTATGCTGATGATTTGACCGACAAATTAATAATTCATTTATTGCCCCGCTGCATTTTTTTATGCAGCTATTTCTGGTTGAACTCCGACCTCTAAAGCCACGTAAGCCATTGATTTTTCGTATACTATAAACGGGCGCCGACAGAACTTTTAGTTAGCAGATGTTGTAATTTTATAGCAAAGCCATTTATTTTTATTAAATAGGGAAATGTTTCTGGAACGCCTCAAAAAAATTGGTAGTCTGCTGTTCATTCTGCTGGTGATAGCGGCTTCTGTTTTTGCGCAGAACACATCAAATAAAGGCCGGGATTTTTGGCTTGGCTATGGCAATCATGTGCGGGGCTACGGCAACAACACACAGAGCATGGTGGTTTATGTTACCTCTGATGTAAGCACCAGCGGCAAGGTAGAGATTCCGGGAATTGGCTTTTCGAGAACATTTTCTGTAACCGCCAATTCGATTACCACAGTAGACATTCCGCAATCTGCTTACCTGGTTGATGCGGGTCTTTACAATTTGGGAATTCATATCACTGCCGAGCGCCCGGTAGTGGTATATGCTCATATTTACGATCAGAATGTTTCTGGCGCAACCCTGGTGCTGCCTACCGCCGCTCTGGGTAAAGAGTATTATTCTATCAATTACACCCAACTTTCTAATCAGCCCCGGTCATATTCTTACTTTTTTGTGGTTGCCGTAGAAGACAATACGCAGGTTCAGATCATTCCTTCGGCCAATGCTATCGGGCATCCGGCGGGCGTACCTTTTGTGGTTAGTTTGCGAAAAGGGCAGGTTTACCAGGTGCTGGGCTCGGCTACGCCGGGGAATGGCAACCTGTTTGGAGGTGTTGATTTAACCGGCTCAACCATAAAGTCTATAACCACTACCGCCGAGCCATGTAAACGCATTGCGGTATTTTCGGGAAGCGGCAAAATTGCCATCGGTTGCGGCCAGGATTTTACCAATTCATCAGACAACTTGTATCAGCAGGTGTATCCCACAAGTTCATGGGGCAAAAAATTTATTACCGCACCGCTTAAAGCCAGAAATTACGACATCATCCGGGTGTTTAAAAGTGATGCTGCCGCCGTTGTAAAAGTGAACGGACAAATAATAGGCAATACTTCGTTTGTAAATAATCTTTATTATGAGTTTTCAACCCAAACTACCAATGTTGTGGAAGCCGATAGGCCCATACAGGTTGTTCAATATGCAGTTACTCAAAACCGCAGCATAAATTGTTTTTTCAGTGCTGAAGCCGCAGGAGATCCGGAAATGATCTATCTGAACTCCGTTGAGCAAAATATAGACAACATTACGGTTTACTCATCATCTGCTTACCTCATTCTTAACCATTACATTAATGTGGTTATTGAAACCAGTGCGGCAGCCAGTTTCCGAATAGACGGAGCACCGGTAAATTTTACCCGTGTTGCCGCAGATCCAACCTATTCTTATGCGCAAATATCGGTGAACGCCGGGGTGCATACGCTTAAAGCCGACAAAGGCTTTAACGCCATTGCCTACGGTTTCGGCAGTGCCGAATCTTATGGCTACTCGGCCGGGGCGAATGTGAACAGTTTGGGAATTGAATTGGAAACGCGGGTTAAAAATATTAAAACCACCGATGGTTGTGTAAATGAACCGCTGCGCTTTAAAGTTAATCTACCGTACCAGGTTTCCAGATTAACATGGAATTTGAACGATGGCAATCCTGCCCGGGAAGTAGCCAATCCGGAACCGGTATCTTCTTACCTGGAAAATGATCTGACCTATTATATTTACGAGTTGACAGACACCATCCGCTATCAGCAAGCAAAAGATTATTCCATTGACGTGATAGCAGAAAAACCCCTTTCTGGTGATTGCGGAAGCAATGAGCAGCTTTTTTTCGATTTTTCGATTTTTAACCCGCCTGTGCCGAAGTTCTCCACAGCAGTTGAAGTTTGTGCGGGTGATACCTTATCCTTTAAAGATGAAAGCAACGGTCAGGGACGACCCATCACTACCTGGCTCTGGGATTTTGGAGATCCTGCGTCGGGCGATTTAAATACCTCGACAGAGCAAAACCCGGTTCACGTTTATCCGCTTGGCGGCACTTATCCGGTTACCCTTACGGTTACAAATGAATCTAACTGCAGCCCGGTGATAATTACCCAGGATGTAGACGTGCTCAATAAACCCACGTCAAATTTTGTTAATGATGCAAATAGTTGTGAAAACCTGCCCATGAGTTTTACAGATCGGTCGGTAATAAATATCGGAGTAATTAACCAATGGCGTTGGGATTTTGGCGACGGACAGTTTTCTACAGAACAAAATCCGGTTCACACCTATACCTTACCGGGTAGCTATGAAGTTACTTTATCGTCGCGGGCAGACAAAGGTTGCCAGAGCGACCCGATAAAAAAAGTGATAGTTGTTAATGCCTTGCCGGAAGTTGACTTTCAGATTCCTGAGATTTGCCTTGCCGACGCCATCGCTAAGTTCACAGACCTTTCTACAATTTCTGTGGGCGATCTGTCAAACGCCAGTTTCCGCTGGAATTTTGGCGACCAAAACGCAAACGCTCAACGCCCGAATACCTCAACTTTGCGAAACCCGGAGCATGTTTATACCGCCACCGGAACTTATCAGGTAACGTTAACGGTTTTTGCCGCTGGCGGTTGCGAAACTACAATCAGCAAAAGCTTAACCGTGAACGGCAGCATTCCTAAAGCTAATTTCGCGGTAGTAAACAAAGAAAAATTGTGCAGCCAAAGTCCGGTTGTTTTTGAAGACCGGGCGACTGTTGATTTTGGTGAACTAACACGTATCGAGTGGTATTTTGATGTTGTTAATGAGCCGGGGGCCAAACTTGTTGATGATAACCCCAATAAGAGGGCGGACCCGGCAAAACGGTATGAATTTCAATATCCGGCATTCGGCGATCCGGCAGAAAAATTGTACACCGTTAAGATGCTGGCTTATTCTGGAGAAGTGTGTGTAAATGAGCAGATACAGGAAATTGTGTTGAAGGCAGAACCAGAGATCAAATTTGACCCGGTAGCCGCAGTATGTATTGATGCCCCGGCGTTCCAGATTACACAGGCTGCTGTGCTAAACAATATTCCCGGCCAGGGGCGTTTTTCTGGCAAGGGCGTATCCGCAGAGGGGCTTTTTAATCCTTCTGTTGCGGGTGGGGGTAGCCATGAAATAATCTATACTTTTGCCGGAAGCAATGGATGTGTGGCAGTACAAAGTCAAATCGTTACGGTAACCCTACTTCCGGTTGCCAACGCGGGCAACGATCAGGTAGTTTTAGAGGGCGGTAGTGTAGAATTGGCTGCGGAAGCATCGGGAACGGATTTAACTTATAAATGGACTCCCTCAACCGGTCTCAACCGCGATGATATTTTGAATCCCCTGGCATCGCCCGTTGACGATATCGTATACACACTGACTATAACGTCGGGTATAGGATGCATCACTGTTGATGAGGTGGAGGTAAAGGTTTTAAAAACGCCCGTAGTGCCGAACACCTTCACGCCCAATAACGATGGTATTAATGATGTTTGGAATATAAAGTATTTAGAAAGCTATCCCGACGTGGCCATTGAAGTTTTTAACCGCTACGGAAATATTATTTACAGTACCATTGGGTATACTATTCCGTGGAACGGAAAATTTAACGGTGCCGATCTGCCCGTTGGAACTTATTTTTACGTCATTAATCCGAAAAACGGTAGGAAAACTCTTTCCGGATCGGTCACAATTCTAAGATAATAATGAGGGTTTATATTTCTATTCTACTTCTACTAGTTGTTTCTTACCAGATTAAAGCACAACAACGACCGCAGTACACGCAGTACATTTTTAACAATTACATCCTCAATCCGGCCATAACCGGAATTGAAAATTATACCGATGTAAAAGCGGGTTATCGCAACCAATGGCAGGGGCTAACCGATGCGCCGGTAACTTCCTATATATCAATCCATGCGCCCATTGGTAAACAATTTACACAGGGCAGCGCAACCTCTTTCCCCGGCGAAGGCAATAACCCGATGAACCGTAGCTACCTGCAAACTTATAAAGCATCTGAGCCGCATCACGGCGTGGGATTGCATCTGGTTTCTGACAAAACCGGACCGTTTTCGCGTACAGACATCAATCTCACTTATGCATACCATCTCGGCCTTACCGAAAATATAAACCTGGCATTGGGGGTTGCTGCCGGGATATCACGGATCAGCCTTGACCGCTCCCGGATTATCCTGGATGATCCGTCAGATCCGGCTATCAATAATAATAACCAGAGCAAAACCCAGCCAGACTTAGGTGCCGGTTTGTGGCTTTACGGTCCGCGGTATTTTGCTGGCGTGTCTGCTCAGCAACTTTTGGGAAGGCCCTTAAATTTTTCTGATAATGCAGATTCCGACGGAAGCCAGCAGGTTCGGCATTACTTTATGACCGCAGGCTATAAAATCTACCTCAGCGAAGACATCGCCGCTGTTCCTTCGGCCATGGTTAAGTTTGTTTCGCCGGTACCCTTATCGGTAGATTTGAATATGAAACTGGCTTTCCAGGATAAATTTTGGCTTGGCGGAAGTTACCGTAAAGGTGATTCGTTTGCCGCTCTGGCCGGTTTGAACGTGGGACATTTTTTTAATCTGAGCTATTCTTACGATTTTACCACCTCGAGCCTGCGCTCGGTAAGCAATGGAACCCACGAAATTGTGCTCGGCTTGTTGCTCAATAACCGTTATAAAGTAACCTGTCCGCAAAAAAACTGGTAGGGGTTTTCTGTAAGTGACTATTTTGTGGGGCAGGCTAATTTTGCGTTAGCTTTACTCCAATTATCGTATCCGTCTACCCGGAGTGCCGTATTCCCATTAATGGTAATCCAGCTAAATTTCATGTAGGCTATATCTTTTTTTGGAAGTTTGACCTCATAGTAATAAAACCCGGAGACGGGTTGAACACAGGTTTTTAATAGCGTTGCCTTAAGTGGCTTATCTGCCATCATACTATCAATAGTCCATTTTGGTTTTAGATTCTTACTGGCTGAGCTGATAATGCTGAATGATGAATATCCCATACGAGGCCCCTTCAACATAATATTCCACTTAACAGGCTGATCTGCCTGGCTGAAACTCTTTCCGTTTATGGTTAGGTTGGCGGTGCCCGTCCGGTAGAAGTTAATGCTTGGGTCGTCGCTCATTTCAATTTTATCGGCCTTCCACGCAATGGGGTATTTTTTAGGCTTGGCAACGGCCCAGTCGCCAACGTTTTCGTAGCCGGTGCTGTCATACAACAGTTTCTCGATGAGTACATACAGCTCTGTTTTACCTGTTTGCGCTGTGGCGTTGGCCGTATAGAAACAAGAGATAAAAATTACCACAGTAAGTGTTTTCATTTTGATAATGTTAAGTTTAACCTATCTAACCTGCATTGGAATTAATTGGTTTACCGTGTTGCCAACTCCCAGTTCTCCGTAACTGTTAGCTCCCCATCCGTAAAAACTTCCGTCTTTTTTCATCGCCAGGCTTTGTAAATTTCCGGCGGCCACCTCAATCCAATCGTTCGCTTTTCCTATTTGCTGGGGTGTTCTTTTGCTGCCGATATTCCCCAGGCCAAGCTGGCCGTTTGTGTTCCTTCCCCAAGCCCAAATAGTACCGTCTTGTTTTAATGCAATCGTATGCTGTTGCCCGCAAGCCACGGCTTTCCAATTTTTATCTGTGCCTACTTGTACCGGGCTGGCTTGTTTTAAAGCAGAGTTGATGCCCAACTGCCCGTTCTGGTTAGCCCCCCAGGCCCATAAACTACCATCTCGCTTAATGCCAAAAGAATGAGCCTGCCCGGCCGAAACGTAAACCCAATCTTTATCGCTGCCAACTTGTACTGGCGCAGGTTGTGCAGAGGCGTCACCTGTACCAAGCATATTAAAAGCATTAAGTCCCCATGCCCAGAGTGTGCCGTCTGTCTTTATTGCCAAGGTGGAATTTATGCCAGCCGACACCCTTTTCCAGTTAGTGCTTGTACCAAGCCGGATAGGAACCAGGCTAATGTCGGGCGGAATGGGAATTCCAAGTTGGTTGCTTGTGTTCTTTCCCCATCCCCACAAACTTCCGTTGCTTTTAATGGCCAGACTGAAAGCGTCTCCTGAGGAGATACTTACCCAGTTGCTGTCCCGCCCAAGCTGAACAGGATTTAGTTGATGTGTTCGGTTGCCATTCCCTACTTCTCCGTAGTTATTAAAGCCCCAGCCCCAGATTGTTCCGTCATCGCGTAAAGCGAGCGAGGTATATGCCCGGGTAGCCACACTAACATATTTGCCGGGTATGGCAATTTTTAGCGGTGAAAGGGTGCCCGCCTTGATAGTATTTCCCAACTGCCCGTATACATTCTGCCCGGATGCGAACAGACTGCTATCGCGGATAAATAAACTGTGGTAAGTGCCGGAAGCGAGCAAATCTGAATTTGGTCTGGGGGGCTTACTTTTTTGGGCTTGGACACACACCGATGCGCATAGCAGAAGCAAAGTAAAAAAGCGGGATTGCATAATGCTGATGGTTTAAATCTAAAAAGTGAAATTCGTAGAGGTTTTAGCCTTCGCATTTTAAATAAGCATTGATTATCATGGGCTTCTTCAATGGCCTATGGCAAAATTTACATGAGAATTTATGCTTTAAAACGGTTCGGAATGATAGCTGAGATACAGTAGCTGACAATAGAGATTTAATTACCTGCGTAATTAGTTTAATCAGGTTTTGCTAATTTTTCTGAAATAAGTTCTGCAGTTAGCCGGTTTGGTTAGCGAAAGGAGAGGTTTCGGCTTAAATAGTTCTGGATACTACTCCTCTAAAATAATTAAAACCAGATTTATTTTCTATTTTTTTTTAAAATTCAGAGCCTGCCAGAATCAAAAAAATATCAAAGCTCTCTTGCCACCGGGTGCTTAGCGACCAGGTATGGTGCTGAAGTTTCACCGGGTTTGATGAAAAGTATCAGAAGGTGTAATTTGGTTCTACAATTCTTTTCGTAAGCGGGCAACGGGTATATTCATTGCTTCGCGGTATTTCGCAACGGTGCGCCTGGCAATGTTATAACCTTTTTCTTTAAGGATGTCGGTCAGTTTTTCATCAGCCAGCGGTCTTCGCTTATCTTCTTTGCCGATGCATTCTTCCAGAATTTTTTTCACCTCTTTGTTGGATACCTCCTCGCCGCTGTCCATCTGGATTGCTTCAGAGAAGAAGGATTTTAAAAGAAAAGTTCCGAATTCAGTTTGAACGTATTTAGAATTTGCCACCCGCGAGACCGTTGAAATGTCCATTCCAATCCGGTCGGCAATATCTTTCAGAATCATTGGGCGCAAATTGCGGTCATCTCCCGTAAGGAAATAATCGTACTGATAGTTCATAATGGCGTTCATGGTTTTCAGTAACGTTTGCTGCCGCTGTTTAATGGCATCAATAAACCACCGGGCCGAATCTAATTTCTGCTTCACAAAGTGTACAGCTTCTTTCAGCTTCTTGTCTTTCTGTGCGGTTTTATCATAATGCTCAAACATTTCCTGATAGGAGCGGCTTACGCGAAGTTCCGGAGCATTTTTAGAATTTAGCGTTAACATCAGGGTGCCGTCGTTATTGCTGATATGAAAATCTGGAATTACCTGAAGCTGTTTAGTGGTTACTGCGTTAGAATCGCCGGGTTTCGGGTTTAATTTTAAAATCTCATTGATGACCTCTTTCAGCTCGTCAGAATCCATGTTTAAAGATCGTTCGAGCTTATCGTAATGCTTTTTTGTAAATTCTTCGAGGTGACGCTCTACTACCACAACGGCTTTTTGCACGGTAGGGATATGGTCTCGCTTCCGAAGCTGAATCAGAAGGCATTCCTGCAAATCACGGGCGCCAACGCCGGCCGGATCAAACCCCTGGATCACTTTGAGCATCTCCAGAATTTCTTCCTCTTCTGTAAAAACATTTTGAGAAAACGCCAGGTCGTCAACCAGCGAACCGATTGGACGCCGAAGGTAGCCATCGTCGTCTAAACTGCCGATTATTTGCTGCCCGATAAAAAATTCCTGATCAGAAAGAGGCACCAGATCTAACTGCGCCTGCAAACTTTCAAAAAAAGATTTTTGAACCGCTATCGGAATTTCTTTTCGCTCGTCTTCATCCTCGCCATTCTGATCATACTTGGAGCCATAATCATTCACGTTGTCTTCCTGCAAATAATCGTCAACGTTAAATTCGTCTAAACTATCCTGCTTTTCGTCGGCGTTAAAGGTATCCTCGTCCGGGTCTTTATCGGGATAATCTTCCGGAGTTTCGGTCATATTGGCCAGGCTGAGATCCTCAAGTGCGGGGTTTTCTTCCAGTTCTTCTTTAATTCGCGTATCAAGCGCAACGGTTGGCACCTGAAGTAGTTTGATAAACTGAATCTGCTGCGGAGAAAGTTTTTGAAGAAGTTTTTGTTGAAGATTTTGTCTGAGCATGGCGCAAATTTACATATTTATGGTAGAGATTGTTATGGATGCCCGAAATATGAGTGCCAATATATCGCCGTTAATCAGGCCTATCCGCATAATGCGACAGAATATTCAACAGATCAGACCGGAATCTTTCATCATCGGGCTCATGTACGCAGAACTACTGCTAAACGTTACATACTTTCAAATTGAGTTTGATTTTTAAATAATCCGCCTTATATTTGCGCTCTTGTTTTTTAAAACAAAATAGAATAAAACGTCATGAAAAGAACATTCCAGCCTTCTCAAAGGAAAAGAAGAAATAAGCACGGTTTCAGAGAGCGCATGAGCACCGCCAACGGAAGAAGGGTATTAGCCTCCAGACGGGCAAAAGGCAGAAAGCGA
The DNA here is from genome assembly GCA_041749185.1 of Daejeonella sp. Taxonomy (GTDB): domain Bacteria; phylum Bacteroidota; class Bacteroidia; order Sphingobacteriales; family Sphingobacteriaceae; genus Daejeonella. The sequence continues at coordinate 22,735 of JBGTBV010000077.1, forward strand.
GTTTCTGTTTCTGATGTTCGGTTGCACAAAGCATAACAACTGATTGCTTTTTGCCGTCGCGGCTTTGGTGCTGCGCCTACACCTTAAGCAATCTATACATGTATAGTTTTAAAAAAGAAGAGCGGTTATGTAGTAAAAAGCTTATCGAAGAGCTTTTTCATAACGGGTCTTCTTTTCTTTTATACCCTTTCCGGGTTGTTTGGTTAAAGCATGATCTGCTGGTACCTTTTCCGGTGCAGGTAATTATAAATGTGCCCAAGCGCCGTTTTAAAAAAGCGGTTGACCGCAACCTCATTAAACGTCGCATTCGCGAAGCATATCGTTTAAATAAATTAACAGATATTTACCAGCACCTTTGCAACACCACCGGCCAGCTCTTGCTCGGCATCCATTATGTAGGTAAAACCATTGAAGAATTTAATGTTATTGAAAAAAAGCTCAAAACGGTTTTGGCCCAGCTTAGTGCCGAATACGATAAAAAACATCCCTGGCCTTAACTATTAGAACCCGTTTTAACCAGTAAAATTTAAAATTGCCTGTTGGCGATAGAAATAACGCAAATGAGAAAGGCAATAGGCCATTTGTTTTTGCTGATAATCAAAGCATATCAATTGCTCGTTTCGCCGCTTCTGGGGGCTTCCTGCCGGTTTACTCCCACATGTTCGCATTACGGGGCAGAGGCCATCAGAAAATACGGCCCCTTTAAAGGCGGCTGGCTCACGCTAAAACGGATTGGCAGATGTAATCCCTGGGGGGGGCACGGGCATGACCCGGTTCCTTAGGCAGAATTAAGCAACCCATAAACCTGTGAAGAAGTCACTCATCCTACAAATAGAAACAGCAACTACGATGTGCTCGGTAGCGTTATCGGCTAACGGGGAGCTTGTCGCTTTGAAAGAGCGAAACGAGCCCAATATTCACGCAAGGGAGATTACGCTCTTTATCAACTCGGTAATGCGCGATGCAGGCATTCAATTTAATGAGTTATGTGCAGTGGCGGTAAGTAAAGGCCCCGGCTCGTATACCGGCTTGCGCATTGGGGTCTCCGCGGCTAAAGGAATTTGTTTCGCCCTTGATCTGCCGTTGATAGCCGTAGATACGCTTGAGGCCATGGCAGGCGGATTTCTGGCAAACCATCCGCAAACCGAAATTTACACCTTGCTTTGCCCGATGATTGATGCCCGGAGAATGGAAGTTTATTGCGCCCTTTTTAATAACAGGTTATCCGTCATTGAGCCGGTGGAAGCCAAAATTTTAGATCAGTCATCATACGCCAAAATCCTGGACAAAACTCCGGTAATTTTCTTCGGCGATGGCGCCCGGAAAACGCAGCAACTTTTTGCAGATCGTCCAAATTACCGTTTCGTGGAATTTGAAAACTCGGCTGCACATTTGAGCAGGTTTGCATTTAAAAAATGGGAGAAAAACCATTTCGAAAATATGGCTTATTTTGAGCCGTTTTATCTGAAGGAATTTATTGCCGGAATATCTGCCAAATAAAATAGCTATAAAGATTATCGCCTGCCAAATAAGCGTCTGAAAATGCCCCGGCGATCGTGGTTCGCATTCATTCCAGGAATAAAGTTTGAGTTGGCCTGATGCTCCATTACGGGGCCGAATTTCATCGAAAATCCAAGATAAGCTGAAGCGGCGCTGTATCCTTTTCCAATTTGCGAATCTTTGTTCAATAGCGCCCGGCCGGTACTTATGGTTTTTAAGAGCCGATCGCTGCCGATGAAAAATTCTACATTGCCTGACTGGATCATAAATTGGCCGCCAAGTTGAAGATAATTGTCGAAATTATAATCTGCTATACCGGTAAAAATCAGGTTCCGCCTCTTGTAATTGTTTACCAGCGCCAGGTGGCCACCCTCATAAAATACGTTTTTTGAGAAAATTAAATTCGGGTGATAGTTTCCGTATTGCCGGCTAAGCAATGCTTCGGCCTTACCAACGGTTTTTGTAGTATAACTTTTTAAAGTTCGTGTAGCATTTAAGGTTTCCGAAATCCCATCATTTAACCGCTCATCTGCATCGGGCAAAGACCCGTTATCAATTTTAATTTCGTTATCTAAATTGTAGTTATAAGAATCTTTATTCCATTTAATAAATCCGATGTCTTTCAGGTTTCCCATTAAAAACCAACCGCCTCTAAATTTATAGCTGGCGCTCAAACCTGCAGAAACTCCCGGATCTTTGAATGTCGGGTTAATAATTCCGCTGTTCAGATCGGTATCTAAATAGCTCGATTTAAAATTTCCTTTTAGCTGCACATCAAACTCATCCAAATCTTTGCGAATGTTCAGTACAGATTGGTTGATATCTAAGCTATTGTACGTTATCCCGCTAAGCAAACTGAACTTTCCGCCAATAGAAAGGCGTTTGTTCATGTCTTCCCGGTAGGTGAAACTATACTGATTGTAAGATTGGTTATAACCGCTGTTGTTAAACAGGCTTAAATACTGTTCGTCTGTAAATAGGTTGAAATCATCAAGTATGGCGAAGGTTTCGTTGGTAATATTTACACGCCCATCGTTACGTATTTGCCAGGAAAAACCCATTTCGCGGTTGTATTCAACGGTGTTAAATATCCGGAACATGATCATATAAGTATTCGTAGCCGCGGTAATGGTGCTCATTTCCTGATTTCCTAAAACGAGACCCCGTCCGCTAATTACCTCATCGTAAATAAGGGCCCGGAAGCTGTTTTCGGCCGGTCCGCGAAAAGCACTTGTAAACGATACGGTGGGAATCAAAAGGTTAAACGCGTATTTACGGCTGGTATCGGCACGGAAGGCTTTCTGAGACGGATTTTCAAAGGCATCATACAGGGTCCTGGAATTGTACAATCCAAATTGCTGCCCAAAGGAGAGCATTACCGAAAAAGTTAAGCATAAGGTAAAGGCGATTTTCTTCATATTTTTTTATACCGTAAAAAAGAAGGTTAGTTGCATCAAAGCAAATCAGTTTGAGCGCTCTAACTCAAACGTAACGGTTGTGTCTTTTCTTGCAGGCGGATAACCTGCATAAAAGTTAGTAAAAAAATGGTCATTGTTACTGCTCCACTGATAAGAAACACCGTAAAAATCCCGTAATCCGTAGGCATTGCTTTTTAAATTCGCTGCGTATGCAGGTTTCAGTTCTGATGTAATGTTGCTCCCGGAATTTTTAATATGGATAAAGATGGAAATGTTGCTTTGATCGGCAACGAACTGGTTGAAATTTGCAAAGTTTTCTTTGGGATAAAGCGGATTTTTGCTGTAGGTGGTCAAAAAGCGTTGCAGACTGCGTGCCGAGTTAGAAATGATCATCTGGTTATCAACAATTGAAAAAAACGGTTTTGGAAAGTTTCTGAAAGCATCGCCAAAGTAATAATACAACAAATCAGGATATTTTAAATAGCGGATATTATCTGAATAGTCTGTACTGATTGGCTCCATGAAAAACTGCATCTGCCGGCCATTGCTTAGCTGAATAGCTCCAAACCGTTCCTGGGTTGAAAGTTGGAAGACAATAAATTCATTCGCCCAATATTTACGGATATCCCTGTCGGGTTTAATTCCGGTTTCTTCGCTGATTTGATTCAATGTAGAATTTATTTTTTTAAGCTGTTGCCGATTGTTTAATAAGCCCTGTAAATCCCGATGGAAGGTTTGGTAATTTGACAAGCCATAAGAAATAAAATTAGCTGTATTAGCAGGCACGAGGCGTTTTATCGGGTTTTTTACCGGCCGCTGGTTTAAAAACAGATTTACATAGTTCTTCTGCGCCGTATCTGTTTGGGTAAGGCCGTTAAACATCAATGCGTCGCTTTTAAAATTCATATTCAGCGTCGCGTATGCGTTCAGGTTATTCAGAATCGAAAAATTCCCGTTTAATTTTTGTTTAAAAAACGAAGAAATAAAAGGAACTGAACTTTTAAAATTGACAAAAACATTGGCGGGGGAATTTTGATTTTGCTGATTTTCTACATTTATTTCTTTAATAAACTCTTTACTCAATTTGGCCTGCTCCGGGTCTAAACTTTTTTGAAGCGCTTTACGCGAAAAGCTGCCGGAAAGCACACCGTCCTCTACATGAAGATAAAATAGCCTTTTTATTGATCTGATTTCGGCTTTGAGAATTTCGGTTTTATTCAGCGTATCCATGCTGATGCGCAAGTTAGGGTTGTCGCTTAGCGCATCGGTAATTCCGGCGCTGGTTAACTCTGCCGGGAGCGGCATTACCCAAAAAAAGAGAACAGAATCCTTATCGGGATGGAACGACAGAAATATATTTTGACCCTCCAGTCTTTCAGACAACGGATTCAATTGAGATAGCAGCGCCTTTAGTGCCGTGTGCTCTACCTGTTTCTGCTCTCCGGTTATCGCGTTAAAAACCTCGAAATCTGAAAACAGATCGTAAATTCCCTTGTCATTTTTAAATTGAAATAAAATCGCTGCATCATTCGGTATTATGGAGAGTGCTTTATCGTTATTCCGGCTTAGCACAGAAATATTGGTAAAGTAGAGATAGGCAACGGTAAAAACTGCCACTACCAGAAGAGCGGTGGTCAGGATTAATTTATTCATAGTTTAACTTTCAACAAAATTATATTTTTAAGCCGTTGCTAAAGAATTGCAATCAGCTTTATTACATTCGCATCTTATGAATAAACGAATCATCCTGACGGCTTCACTCTTCGGCGCTCTGGCCGTAATTTTCGGAGCTTTCGGGGCGCACGGTCTTAAAGCGATGGTTAGTGCCGAAGATTTGCAAACCTGGGAAACGGCCGTTAGCTATCATTTTTACCATACCCTTGCCTTGTTATTCTTATCTACATTTTCCCGCTTTAGAAGTCGGCTCATAAATATTTCGGCCTGGTGTTTTACGCTTGGAATTATTTTGTTCTCCGGGTCTTTGTATGTGCTTGCTACAAAAACCATCCTCAATTTTACTCAAACACACTTTATCGGCCCGATAACCCCATTCGGCGGTTTGCTTTTCATCATCGGCTGGATATGTCTTTTTTTAGCAGCCCTAGAAAAAAATAATGCTGCAACTTACCGAAGCAAATATGGATGACCGCGAAACCATTTTTGTAGAGGTGATTTTGCCCCTTGCAATTTCGGGTACCTATACTTACCGGGTTCCGTTTGACATGAATGCGCAGATAGCCATTGGTAAACGGGTGGTTGTTCAGTTCGGCAAGAGCAGAATTTATACCGCCATAGTTTATCTGACCAGCACCAACCCGCCGGTACTTTACGAAGCAAAGTATATTATTGATGTTCTGGATGATGCGCCTCTGGTTAACAGCAGGCAATTGCAACTTTGGCAGTGGATAGCCGATTATTACCTCTGCGGTTTGGGGGAGGTAATGCAGGCCGCCCTGCCGGCCGCACTTAAACTGGCCAGCGAAACCCGTGTTCGCCTTCTAACTAACGGCAACCTGATTGATAAGTCGGCATTAAGCGATAAGGAGTTTTTGATTGTGGATGCGCTTGAACTTCAGGGAGAACTTCGCGTAAGCGATGTAACGACACTGCTGGGACAAAAAACAGTTTTCCCCTTGCTGAAATCGCTCTTTGAAAAGGGGATCGTCAACATTTCTGAGGAAATTTCTGAAAAATTTAAACCCAGAAAAAAAGCTTTTATACATTTAAACTCTTCATATAAAGATCAGGCAAATCTCAAATCGCTTTTTGCTATTCTGGAGCGTGCCCCAAAGCAGTTAGAAGCATTAATGGGCTATATTAACCTTTCCCGGCAGCAACAAACGGTAAGCAAGGCCGAGTTGCTGGAAAGCAGTGGATGCGGGGCCGGCGCACTGAAAGCCTTGATTGACAAAGAAGTTTTTTTTCAGGAAGACCGGGTAATCAGCCGCCTTGGTGTTAATGAGGAAATACTCGGTGCTGATTTTACGCTCAACGCGGCGCAACAGAAAGCCCTGATGGAAATTGAAGAGTTATTTGCCGAAAAGGATGCGGTGCTGCTTCATGGGGAAACATCATCGGGTAAAACCCAAATATACATCCGGCAGATAGAACAGATGCTTGCCGCGAAAATGCAGGTACTGTACCTGTTGCCCGAGATCGGACTCACCACACAGGTTATTGAACGATTGCGAAAGCATTTTGGCAACCAGATTGGCGTTTACCACTCTAAATTTAGTGATAACGAGCGGGCAGAAGTATGGCAGAAAATACTCAGTAATGAATACCACGTAGTGTTGGGAGCCCGTTCGGCGGTGTTTTTGCCTTTTAATGATTTAGGGTTGATTGTTATTGATGAAGAGCATGAATCATCTTACAAACAATACGATCCGGCGCCGCGTTACCACGCCCGCGATACGGCTATATATCTCGCTCAGCTTCATGCGGCTAAAGTTTTGCTGGGATCAGCAACACCCTCGTTAGAATCGTTTTACAACACCAAGATAAAAAAATACGGCCTGGTTACCTTAAAGGGACGCTTTGGCGGAGTGCCGGCACCATCCATTGAGGTGGTTAACATTACCGAAGAGATTAAGCGCAAAACCATGCAGTCCCATTTCAGCAGCGTGCTGGTTGCCGGAGTAGAAGCGGCCTTAGCCCTTAAAGATCAGATCATTCTATTCCAGAACCGCCGGGGCTATACTCCTTTCCTGCTGTGTGCTACCTGCGGTTTTTCTCCCAAATGCATCAACTGCGATGTAAGTCTTACGCTCCACAAAAGCAGCAGCAAATTGCATTGCCATTACTGCGGCTATAAGCAGGAAATTTTGAACGCCTGCCCGGCCTGCGGCTCCACGCATATCGAACAAAAAGGTTTCGGCACCGAAAAGATAGAAGACGAATTGCAAATGATATTTGAGCATGCCCGCATTTCCCGTATGGATTTAGATTCTACCCGCAACCGAAACAGTTTTCAAACGTTGCTTACAGATTTTGAGGACGGGAAAATTGATATTCTGGTAGGAACCCAAATGGTTGCAAAGGGCCTTGATTTTAGTAACGTAACCGTAATCGGAATTATCAGCGCCGACAGTATTTTAAATTACCACGATTTTCGTGCCTTTGAGCGGGGTTTTCAGCTACTTTCACAAGTTGCCGGCCGGGCCGGACGCCGCGAAAAGCAAGGCACTGTAATTATTCAGGCGCATGATACAGGCCATCGTATTATACGGCAAGTAATTGAAAATGATTATTATGGGATGTTTGATACGGAAATATTAGAGCGCCGTAATTTTAAATATCCGCCACTATACCGGCTCATCCAGCTGAATGTGAAGCATAAAGATTTGAATAAGTTGAGCATGATTGCGATTAAACTTTCCGGCATTCTGAAAGCACAACTTGCTGACCGGATTCTGGGTCCTCAGGCTCCGTTGGTGGGCCGCATCCGCAATTATTATATCCAAACCATTCTCATCAAAATTGAAAAAGACGGCATCTCTATCCTCAAAGTAAAAGAACTTTTAAAGCAAACCCTGTCTGCGTTTGAGGCCGAGCCGGCGAATAAGGGCGTGTTTATCCAGATTGATGTGGATCCGTATTAATCAATAAATTGTATGCGATACCGGAAGTTAGAAAAAGGAAAACAGCGCAGCAACCAGATTCAAGTTGGATTATATGCTGCTGTCGTTGTCTTTCTTGCCTATACCATGATTTTCGGCTTTCGTAAGTCGTTTACGGTAGCCACATTTGACGGGATAGAAATAGCCGGTTACAGCTACAAAACGATGTTGGTGATCAGCCAGGTGTTAGGTTATATGCTGGCCAAGTTTTACGGCATTAAGTACATATCAGAACTTGAAAGAACCGGGAGGGGAAAAGTAATTCTCATGCTCACCGGCATTTCCTGGCTAAGCTGGCTGTTTTTTGCCCTTGTGCCGGTTCCGTATAATATTATTTTTCTATTTATAAACGGTTTCCCTCTGGGGATGCTTTGGGGCGTGGTTTTCTCCTACGTAGAGGGCCGCAGAAGTACCGATTTTATTGGCGCAACGCTGGCCGTAAGTTTCATTTTCGCTTCGGGTTTTGTTAAATCTGTGGGTGCCTGGCTCATGCTTGATTTTGGCATCACCGAATTCTGGATGCCTTTTTTTACCGGTTTGGTTTTTGCCCTGCCGCTGCTCTTTTTCGTTTATCTGATGGAAAAAATTCCGCCACCCAACCAGGAGGACATTCAGCTTCGTTCTGCACGTGTGGCCATGACAGACGCCGACCGTAAAAAGTTCCTAAAAGAATTTTCGGCTGGAATTATCGCCTGTATCCTCATCTACGCCTTCGCCACCATTTTTAGAGATATCCGCGATAACTTCGGCGCCGAAATGTGGAAGGAGTTAGGCTATTTCAACCAGCCGGCTATCTTCTCAAAAACCGAGACCCCCATAACCCTGGTTATTTTGGTACTTATTGGCAGCATGGTACTCATTAAAAACAACTACAAAGCATTGCAAACCGCCCACGTTTTTATTCTGATCGGTTTTACGCTGGCCGGCATTTCAACCTTGCTTTTTACAGCTAAAACCATTGAGCCCGTTTGGTGGATGATGCTTGTCGGACTTGGTTTGTACATGGTTTACATTCCCTTTAATGCGGTATTTTTTGATCGCCTCATCTCTACCTTCAAATACACCGGGAATGTAGGCTTCTTAATTTACCTGGCAGACTCATTCGGGTACGTGGGCAGCGTTGGCGTACTGTTTAGCAAAGAAGTGTTCCGCGTGCAACTCAATTGGGTAACATTTTTTTCGAACAGTGTTATCGGCCTTTCGGCGATAGGTATTCTGCTTACTATATTTTCCATGGTTTATTTTGGGAGGAAGTATGCAAAACATAATCATCAGAATAGTAGGTTTTGAAGACCATGCCGGTTTTTTTTTCGGACTTGCTGCTTCTTTTTTTGCTTATTTCCCAAAAAAATTCCTTGTCTTTTAAAACATAGTTATATTGAGCGTTATTACTTAATTGTGTTTTAATCCTAATTTATTTGCAGATAATGATAAAATTCAAGTCGGTACTTACTGTATTTTTAATGCTTTACGCGATAACTTCAGTTTCTCAAACCCCGGTAAAGGATAACTGGACCATGCTTTTCAACGGAAAAAATCTGGATGGGTGGAAACAACTCAACGGTAAAGCGAGGTATGAAGTAAAAAACGGCGAAATCGTTGGCACCACAGTTAGCAATGAACCAAACTCCTTTTTGAGCACAGAAAAAACCTATGGAGATTTTATTCTCGAAGTGGAAGTGCAGGTAGATCCCTCAATGAATTCGGGTATACAATTTAGAAGCTTGAGTACGCCGGAGTATCAAAACGGCCGGGTACACGGTTACCAGATGGAAATTGACCCGGCAGAAAGAGCCTGGAGCGGCGGCATTTATGACGAGGCCCGCCGCGGCTGGCTTTATCCGCTAACACTAAATCCGGAAGGGAGAACGGCGTTCAAAAATAACTCCTGGAACAAATACCGCCTGGAATGCATTGGTAATACCATACGCACCTGGGTAAACGGAATTCCCACCGCACATTTAATTGACGACGAAACAGCCGAAGGATTTATCTCTTTGCAGGTTCACTCCATCGGCAAGGATGATACACCGGGAAAGCAGGTGCGCTGGCGCAACGTGCGCATCCAGACGGAAAATCTAAAACCAAGCCCGTACGACGATATTTTTGTGGTTAATCTTGTTCAAAATAATCTGTCGGCGCAGGAGAAACATAACGGATATAGCTTATTATGGGATGGAAAAACTACCCAAGGTTGGCGGGGAGCCTATAAAAAATCCTTTCCGGAGAACGGATGGGAGATAGAAGACGGGGTGTTGAGTGTTGTAAAATCCGGCGGAGCCGAATCAACAAATGGCGGCGATATAATCACCCAAGAAGAGTTTGGTGCTTTTGAGCTCAAGTTTGATTTTAAACTTTCTCCGGGTGCCAACAGCGGCGTTAAGTATTTCGTAACCGAAGCCGAAGGGAATAAAGGTTCGGCCATTGGTCTGGAGTATCAAATATTAGACGACGAAAAACATCCGGATGCGAAGTTAGGTCGCGACGGCAACCGCACCTTAGCCTCACTTTACGATCTCATAGCGGCAGAAAAAGTGCCTGCCGCCGTAAAAAAGATTGGTGAGTGGAATCAGGGAGTTATTCGGGTAAGCCCGAATAATGAGGTGGAATACTGGCTTAACGGATATCCGGTGCTGAGTTATGAGCGTGGTTCAAAGCAATATCTTGATTTGGTAGCTAAAAGCAAATATAAAGACTGGCCCAACTTCGGAATGGCCGAAAAAGGACATATTCTATTGCAGGATCACGGCGATGCGGTTTCATTCCGAAGCATAAAAATACGTAACCTAACAAGTGAAAAGTAAAACTATCCCGGCAAGGCAAACGCTTTGAGCGGATAAAATTCAAACCTGAAATTAACA
>JBGTBV010000078.1:0-7684 GCA_041749185.1 Daejeonella sp.
CTGATCTGACGATTGATCAACGCGACATCACCATCACCGCCGATGCCAAAAGCAAGACCTACGGCGATGCCGATCCTGCTTTAACCGCACAGGTAACCGTGGGAACCATTCAAGGAACTGATGCTGCAAGCGGAGCTTTGGTACGGGCCCCCGGAAATAATGCCGGAACCTATGCCATCAGCCAGGGAACCTATACCTACGGAAGCAATTACAACGAAACTTTTGTCGGGGCTGATCTGACGATTGATCAACGCGACATCACCATCACCGCAGATGCCAAAAGCAAGACCTACGGCGATGCCGATCCTGCTTTAACCGCTCAGGTGACTTGGGGCGTGATCCAGGGAAGCGATGCAGCCAGCGGTGTTTTGACCCGGGCTTCCGGCGAGAATTTTGGAACCTATGCCATCAGCAAAGGCAGCTATACCTACGGAAGCAATTACAACGAAACCTTTGTGGGAGCTAATCTGACGATTGAAAAGCGGGCAATTACCATTACGGCCGATGCCAAGAGCAAATACTGTGGCCAAACCGATCCCCCGCTTACTTATTTGCTAACAAGTGGAAACTTAGTGAATAGCGATTCATTTACCGGATTGTTAACAAGAGGGGCCGGAGAAAATACAGGTATTTATCCCATATTTCAGGGAACAGTAGCGGTAAACAGCAATTACACCATTACATATCAGGCAGCGAATTTCACGATTCTCGGAGTAAGTATAGATGCTTCCGCCAGCAGTAACCCGGTTCCACTTGGTTCAACAGCTACGCTATCTGCTACAATCAGTCCGATGGTAAGCGGAGTAAGTGTGGTATTTAAATTAGATGGCATTGTGCAGGGTGTTCCGGTTTTAACCAACAGTTTCGGTGTTGCGAGCCTGCCCATTAGCGGCCTTGCGGTTAATGTTTACAAAGTTGAAGCATTTGCCGGAAGCGAATGCGCTACTTCAACAGCTTATCTAACCGTTTATGACCCGAACGGCGGCTTTGTAACAGGCGGTGGCTGGATCCTTTCACCAGTAATTTCTTCTCTTCCATATATGCAGTTGGGCGGCAAGGCCAACTTCGGATTTGTTGCCAAATATAAAAAGGGAAGCAGCCAGGTGGACGGGAATACCGAGTTTGAATTTAAAGCAGGTAACTTAAATTTCAAGAGTAGTTCTCTTGATGCCATGTCATTAGTAGTAGCTGGTGCTAAAGCTATTTACAAGGGTCAGGGAAGCATTAACGGAGCACCGGGCTACAGCTTTATGGTATCAGCTATTGATGGCAATCTTAAAACATCACCCGAGCCAGACAAGTTCAGGATCAAAATTTGGAATACAGCAACTACCGCGGTTGTGTATGACAATCAGGCAGGCCAGGCCGATAACGCAGATGCTACAACTAATCTTGGCGGCGGTTCGATCGTTATCCATGAGGTTAAAAGTGGCAAACAATCATCAACCACTGTGCTCGTTACCGACAACAGAGAGTTAAATCTCAAATTAACCGAGCCAGCACTGAGTCTGGCTGTAAGGTTAGGCGCTTATCCAAATCCGTTTGCTAAACAGGCAACCGTGTCCTTCACCCTGCCAACAGATGAACGATTGGTGACTTTGGATGTATTTGACATGAAAGGTTCTAAAATCAGCCGGATGTATGAAGGCAAAGCCGATGCAAATCAAACATTGAAATTTAATTTCGACGGCACTAGTTTATCTCCCGGAATGTATTTCCTCAGGCTAACCACACCTAACAAAGTCGAAAACTTTAAAATGATCATGACGGAATAACTGATCTGAATTTGATTCGCAAAACCCCGCTTGTCGGGGTTTTGTGGTTTATTAAAAAAAATTGTGAACAAAAGATTAGTTGGGGAGATGAATTTAATTTCGCTGATGGCAGATATCATAGATTTGCACTAAACTTGCCCGAGTTATGAAAGCATTTTACGGAGATTTTAAATTAGGTATACTTGGCGGTGGGCAGCTCGGACGCATGTTGATACAGGAGGCAATTAACCTGAATATATCTACCTGCGTTTTAGATCCCGACGAGGATGCGCCATGTAAAAATATTTGCGATGAATTTATAGTTGGTTCACTAACAGATTTTGAGACTGTTTACAACTTTGGGAAAACCCTTGATTTGCTTACTATAGAAATAGAAAAAGTGAATATTGAGGCCCTGGAAAGATTAGAGAACGAAGGTATCACGGTTTTTCCGCAGCCGCGGGTAATTAAACTGATCCAGGACAAAGGACTGCAAAAGCAGTTTTTTGCAGACCATAACATCCCTACCGCTGCCTTCAGGCTGGTAACCAAAGAACAGCGAATTGGAGATGCCGGGTTAGCTTTCCCGATCTTTCAAAAACTCAGAAAAGATGGTTACGATGGCCGGGGAGTGGTCAGGATAAATTCGCCGGAAGAAATTGAAAATGCGTTTACGCAACCAAGCATTATCGAAGAATGTATTGATTTTGAAAAAGAGATTTCGGTTATTGTTGCCCGCAATAGTAATGGCGAAACAAAAACATTTCCCTGCGTGGAGATGGAATTTAACGCAGAGGCGAATTTAGTTGAGTTTCTAATATCTCCCGCCTCGCTTTCTCAGGAACTAAATGATCAGGCAGTTAATTTGGCTATTCAAACAGCGGGCTACCTAAACATGACCGGTATTTTAGCGGTTGAAATGTTTCTGACGAAAACGGGTGAGATTTTAGTAAACGAACTTGCACCCCGCCCGCATAACAGCGGCCACCAAAGCATTGAAGGGAATTACACTTCGCAGTTTGCGCAACATTTAAGAGCTATATTTAACTTGCCTTTGGGCGATACCCGATGCACCGGCCATGCGGTGATGATCAATTTATTAGGCGAAAAAGCTTTTGAAGGTGAGGCGGTGTACGAGGATTTGAACGATGTACTGGCTATTCCCGGCGTATACGTGCATTTGTATGGGAAAAAACTGACCAAGCCGTTCAGAAAAATGGGACATATAACCATTATTGATGATAACCGGGAGAAAGCGATTGAAACAGCGAGGATGGTTCAAAGGATGATTAAAGTAAAATCCTATACTACGGGTTAATGCCGAAGCTCATCGGCAATAAAACAAATTTATGTTAATGAAAAAAGTAGGAATTATTATGGGCAGCAAGTCTGACCTACCGGTGATGCAGGCTGCAGCCGATATCCTTGGAGAATTTGAAGTTGAATTTGAAATGACGGTGGTCTCGGCTCACCGCACCCCGGAAAGGATGTTTGAATATGCCAAAACCGCCGCCGAACGCGGTCTGAAAGTAATTATTGCCGGAGCCGGGGGCGCCGCTCATTTGCCGGGAATGGTGGCTTCTGTTACCCATTTGCCGGTAATCGGTGTTCCGATCAGATCATCCAATTCTATTGACGGCTGGGATTCTATTTTGTCAATCTTACAGATGCCAAACGGGGTTCCGGTAGCTACCGTAGCTTTAAATGCTTCTCAAAATGCCGGTATCTTAGCTGCTCAAATTATTTCAACTGCTGATGAAGAATTGGCTATACGCCTGATCAATTACAAAAAATATTTAAAAAAGAAGGTAGAGGAATCAGCAAAAGAGATAGAGGACAAATAGCTTGGTCAATTCGCAGGTACATAAATAGCGCATTTTTAAATTACCACAGCCAACTGGAAACTAACACTGCCAGCTCCCCACTCAGTTCCACATAGGGTTTTCGGGAAAGTTGGCTATATGCGCATATTTTGGCCCTAAACCGATGACCACTTCTTTCCATAGTTTTTCTTCGTCAACAGCAAAAAGTGCTTCTACATGATAGTTATTACTCACCAGCCATGAGTTTTGTTCCATTTCTGTAGCCAATTGCTCTTCGCCCCAACCAGAATATCCCATAAAAAAACGAACTTCCTGATCGCCGACTTCATTGTTTCTGATCAGCGTTTTTAATCGCTCAAAATCTCCTCCCCAGTAAACACCCTCGCATATTTCTATTCCGCTTAAAAGCTTATCAAAACAGCGGTGAATAAAGTGAAGCGTATCGGTTGCTACCGGGCCACCCACAAATACGGGGAGTGTACAATTAAAGCAGTCGGATAGGATATCGGAAAGTGAAAGTGTACTGCGCTGGTTTAAAACAAAACCAATACTACCCACCGCCGAATGTTCTGTAAGCAAAACAACTGAGCGTTTAAAATTAGGATCGAGCATAAAGGGCTCTGAAACGAGTAAACTGCCGCTTTGCTGAGTGTTTTGATTTAGCATAGGATGTTAACAAATTGCTAGGCAGATATGTTTAGCATTTAAATGATCAGATTTTTTAAACCGATCAAACATTTGCTTTCATTAGATTTGCGTCACATTAAAACGATATGACCCAGGAAAACGAATCAATTGAAAATTTACGAAAAGATTATCGCCTGGCTACACTTTCAGAGAAAGATGCAGCCGCAAGTCCGGTTACGCAGTTTAGAAAGTGGTTTGACCAGGCCCTTTCGTCCAATTTATATGAACCCAATGCCATGACTCTGGCCACATCCGGCGCAGACCGGAAACCAACCGCCAGAATGGTATTGTTAAAAGGATTTGATGAGAACGGCTTTGTATTTTACACCAATTACCTGAGTGCCAAAGGGAAAGAGATTGCCAAAAATCCGGCTGCTGCGCTGGTGTTTTTTTGGGCTGAATTAGAGCGCCAGGTTCGGATTGAGGGGACAGTAGAAAAATTGACCAAAACAGATTCCGAGCGTTATTTTCATACGCGTCCGAAAGGAAGCCAGATTGCCGCGGTGGTTTCGCAGCAAAGCCAGATATTAACTAACCGGGAAGAGTTGGAGCAACGCTGGAAGGCTTTAGAGGAAGAATATAGCGATAAAACGGTTCCGAAGCCTGCGTTTTGGGGAGGTTATTTAGTTAAACCAACCCTATTCGAATTCTGGCAGGGAAGGCAGAGCCGCCTGCACGACCGTATAGTTTATAAGAAAGCGGATAAACAAAACTGGAAAATTGTCCGCCTGTCTCCCTGACAAAAAAATACAGGCTAATTAAACAATTGCCTGTATGGTTTTCAGCTTTCGCCGGATGATTTTATTGCTTAAATCAAGCTGATCAATAAACCTTGACCATAAAAATATAATCTTTCAACTTTTTTATCTGATCAGTTCGGGTTAGCTTACTCAATGAGTTTTTCTTGTTGAGGGTAAACTTAAAATCAAGCGAATCCTGGGGAATATCACCGATGGATTCCAGAATGTAATTGGATTTTATCGCGAAAGCGGCGCCCTCAGTTTGCATTTGTTTGGCGTTGATGATGCCGATTATATTCCCTTTGCTATCTATTAAAGGACCGCCACTATTGCCCGGATTAACGGCGATATCAACCTGATAAGCGACTGTATCTCCGGCATATCCGGTTAATGAGCTCACATAGCCGCGGTTTACAACCTGATCATCACGCGGGAAACCAATGGTATAAACATCCTCTCCTAAATCAGAACCCGACTTTTTGAAGGTGTAGGGCAAAGCCGATAAAGTTTTGAAAACCGAATCTGTTATTTGCAGTATCGCGATGTCATAGGCGGGATTTACATACACCTGCTTCACTTTAAACGATTCGCCTTCAGAATTTTGAACGTATACCGAATCGGCATCCTTAACCACATGATAATTGGTAATAATATATCCGTTTGCTGAAAGTGCGAAACCCGTTCCACCAAATTCTCCCGGATTAACCGGAGTTTTAGCTGGTAAGTCGTTAATTCCTTTGATGAGTGCGTTTTGAGAGCGACGAATATTATTGATATCCCGCCTGAGCGCACTGTAATTGTTGGTGATTGTTTTACTGAAATAACCAGTAGAAAACAAAGTACCAAAAACAGTGACCAAAGCAACCGCAGCGGCAACGGCGGTTATAATTTTATAGCGGGCAAATAAACTGATCACGCGGGTTGATTCAGGCTGCAGTTGGGACTTGAGCGCAGCAACATCAACATTGCGGTGGGCGGCTTCTAATTCAGCATTCAACTTACGCCGGTCTGCATATTCTTCCATCCCTTTTACAAAACGTTTATGCTCCGATAGCTGCTTTTCAACTTCCGGATACCGGCTTCTGTAATTCTCAAACGCAACTTTCTCTTCCGCCGTTAATTCTCCGAGAAGATAGCTGTCAAAGAGATTCAATAATTCAAGTTCACTTTTCATCTTTGGTTCTAATAGGTTTGAAAGAATAGCTTTTTCAAACGCTGAAGGCATTTATATTTTTGCGATTTGGCATTGTCTGCATTGGTGTATCCAAACTTCTCGCTGATCTCCTGCATAGACCGTTGCTGCATGTAATAATCTTCAATCAGCGTTTTACAGGGTTCTCCCAACTGATTTAAAGCCAAATCCATTTGTTTAAAGCGGGCATCTTTCTCTTCATGTTCTGCAATATCCTCATCAACAGATTCAAGGCCCTCCATATCTACAAACTCTGATGGCACGTTGCGGCGCTTCTGATGAAGATGTTTTAGCCATAACCGGTGACAAACAGCATATAAAAACGTTTTGAGCTTACTGTTTAACTCGAACTTTCCGCTCTTAACTTTATTATACAATACGATAACCGACTCTTGAAAGATGTCTTTCGCATCGTCCTCATTTCCGTTATTTTTAAGTACCAGTTGAAGTACCATCGGGAAATAAGAACTGTATAGCTGGTTAAGCGTAAGTTTAGAATCATTCAGTATTCCCAAGATTACTTCACTATCCGTTTGGACTGAATTGTTTCGCTCTTTATTCACTATTAATACGCTAAACGGGTTTTTGTAACCCAATGATAGGAAAATTTTTATTTTTTATTTTTTTGAGATGGGTGGGTTACCTTTTAGCGGTTGCCGTATTAAGGGTAACAATTCAAACAAAAAACGATAACTAGATGAAAAATTTATTCAAATTCGGTTTCTTAGCTTTAGCAATTTCTTTATCAGTTGCAGCTTGTAACACTAACCAAACTGAAGATGCAACTTCAGATTCAATTGATTCAGCTGCAGACATGACTGTAGATTCTTTAGAGAACATGGCTGATACTGTTGATTCTACCGCTGAAGTTAAAATGGATTCAGTAGAAAACTAATTGTATTTTCCTTTAAAAAAGACCCGCTAAGTTTTACTTAGCGGTTTTTTTTGTTTCTTTTTGGCCGGCAATTTAAATTGCTGTTAATCATTAACTGTTAAATTATACATAACTCATGAAAAATCTATTCAAATTCGGTTTCTTAGCTTTAGCAATTTCTTTATCTGTGGCGGCTTGCAACAGCAACCAGACAGAAAACAACGCATCCGATTCTATTGATTCTGCAGCAGAAATGACTATTGACTCAATTGATTCGGTGTCAGACGCGATGACCGATACGATTGATTCTGCGGCTGGCGCCAAAATGGATTCGGTAGAAAATTAAATCATTTAAATCAAAAAAACCGTTGCCCTCACAGCAACGGTTTTTTTATGCAGAAAATTATAAAGTCAGATCAGGCAGCCTTCTTAAACCAGCCTTTCACTCTTCTGGAATTACTATCGGCCAGCAAATACATACAAGGCACTAAAATCAGGGTCAGGAAAGTCGCAAAGCCTAAACCAAAAATCATAGTCCAGGATAGCGGCCCCCAGAATGCAACATTATCTCCTCCAAAATATATTTTCGGGTCAAAACTGCTGAAGAGTGTAGC
>JBGTBV010000079.1:0-14324 GCA_041749185.1 Daejeonella sp.
AATTTGTCAATGATTGAAATTGGCAAATTAACGAATCGACAGATTGAAAAATCGACAAATTAAAATATGTCTGAAACACAAGTAGCATCGCGTTACGCGAAGTCATTAATAGATTTAGCGCAGGAGCAAAACGTTCTGGAGCCCGTTAAAACGGATATGGAATTTTTTCTGCGCACCCTTCGGGAAAACCCGACTTTAAAAGCGGTTTTAGTGAATCCCATTTTGGGACCTGATAAAAAAGGCGCAATTCTGCTGCAACTATTCGGTCACCGTCTTCACCCGATGATCATGTCGTTTTTTAAGATCGTGGTTAGAAAAGGCCGTTCAGCGGTACTGTTTGTAACCGCAAAAGAGTTTATAAATGAATATAACATCCGCCAAAACATAGTAAAAGCTACCGTTACCTCTGCTTCTGCGCTTAGCGATGAGAACAGGCGGCAGGTAGAAGAAGTAATTAAACAGGCTACTAAGGGTGAGATTATTTTAACCGCTAAGGTTGACCCCTCGCTTATTGGAGGATTTGTATTGAAAGTAGGCGATAAGCAATTTGATACCAGCATTTCTAATCAACTTAACAACCTGAAAAAGGAATTTGCACAAAAGGCATTATAATATAAATAGCGGTTGCAGTACTGATCAGCAATCTGTAACAGAAGTAATAGAACGATTTACAAAAACATTATCATAATTAAGAAACGATGGTAGAGGTAAGACCAGATGAAGTATCGGCAATTTTAAGACAACAGTTGTCGGGTTTCAAATCAGAAGCTGAACTTGAAGAAGTAGGCACAGTGCTGCAGGTGGGGGATGGTATTGCACGCGTTTATGGCTTAACCAAGGTGCAGTCAGGTGAACTGGTAGAATTTGAGAACGGCCTGCAGGGAATTGTACTGAATCTTGAAGAAGATAATGTGGGTGTGGTATTGTTGGGTGCGTTTGATGAGATTAAGGAAGGTGATACTGTAAAACGTACCAGTAAAATTGCTTCAATTAAAGTTGGCGATGGCATGCTTGGCCGCGTAGTGAATACACTTGGCCAGCCCATTGATGGAAAAGGACCGGTTTTGGGGGAAACTTACGAAATGCCGTTAGAGCGTAAAGCTCCTGGTGTAATTTATCGCCAGCCGGTTACCGAGCCTTTGCAAACCGGAATAAAAGCTATTGACGCCATGATTCCAATTGGCCGCGGTCAGCGGGAGTTGGTTATCGGCGACAGGCAGACCGGAAAAACAGCAGTTTGTATTGACACGATCATCAACCAAAAAGAATTTTACGAAGCCGGCGAGCCGGTTTACTGTATTTATGTAGCTATCGGGCAGAAAAATTCTACTGTAGCACAAATTGTTAAAACCCTCGAAGAGAACGGCGCAATGGCCTACACTGTGGTGGTGGCGGCTTCGGCTGCTGATCCGGCGCCGATGCAGTTTTTTGCACCCTTTGCAGGAGCTGCCATTGGTGAATTTTTTCGGGACACCGGCAGACCGGCCCTGATCATTTATGACGATTTGTCAAAACAGGCGGTTGCTTATCGCGAGGTGTCTTTACTGCTGAAACGCCCTCCGGGCCGTGAGGCTTATCCCGGCGATGTGTTTTACCTGCACAGCCGTTTGTTAGAGCGTGCCGCCAAGATCAATTCAAACGACGAAATTGCCCAGGCAATGAATGACCTGCCCGAGTCTATCCGCCATTTGGTGAAGGGAGGAGGTTCTTTAACCGCTCTGCCAATTATTGAAACACAGGCTGGTGATGTATCGGCTTATATTCCTACTAACGTGATCTCGATTACAGATGGTCAGATCTTTTTGGAGTCAAACCTGTTCAACGCCGGTGTTCGCCCTGCTATTAACGTAGGTATTTCGGTATCCCGCGTAGGCGGTAATGCGCAGATAAAATCTATGAAAAAGGTAGCGGGTACGCTTAAGCTTGATCAGGCGCAGTACCGTGAATTGGAAGCATTTTCTAAGTTTGGTTCTGATCTGGATGCGGCTACCAAATCTGTATTGGATAAAGGTGCCCGAAACGTGGAGTTATTAAAGCAAGGGCAATTCTCACCGGTTCCGGTTGAAAAGCAGGTAGCGGTTTTATACGCGGGTACAAAAAACCTGATGCGGAATGTTCCGGTGAATAAAATAAAGGAGTTTGAGGCGGAATATCTTCAGCAATTAGAGCAGCGTCATCCCGAGGTTTTGGCTGGTCTTAAAGCCGGCAAGCTGGATGACAGCATTACCAATGCGCTTGAAACTGTTGCTAAAGAGCTGGCGGGAAAGTATTAAATGAGATATGCGTATTGCGTAAAGCGTATTGAGTCATCTCAATATCCAATACTCAATACTCAATACTAAAATATGGCTAATTTAAAAGAAGTAAGAAACCGTATTGCATCGGTTACCTCTACACAGCAGATTACCAAGGCCATGAAAATGGTGTCGGCGGCTAAGTTGAAGCGTGCAACCAATGCTATTTTGCAGTTGCGGCCATACGCTACCAAAATGAAG
The DNA here is from genome assembly GCA_041749185.1 of Daejeonella sp. GTDB lineage: Bacteria > Bacteroidota > Bacteroidia > Sphingobacteriales > Sphingobacteriaceae > Daejeonella. The sequence goes on from JBGTBV010000079.1 coordinate 2,496, forward strand.
GAGATGCTGGCCAATCTCTCGGCCAATCTGGAGGAATCTAATTCGCCATACATCCAGGAACGTGAGCCGGTAAGGGTGCTTATTATTGCGGTTTCATCAAACCGTGGTTTGGCAGGTGCCTTTAATATGAATATTATTAAGTCTGTTAATAACCTCATTTCAACCAAGTATTCTGAGCAATTCCGTAAGGGTAACATTCAGATAGTGGCTGTTGGGAAAAAGGTTCAGGATTTTTACGAAAAGCGAAAGTATACCGTTATTGGCAACAATAATGAATTGTTCACCAACCTTAATTTTGCCAATGCGTCGGCTATTACTGAAGGCGTGATGAAAGGCTTTGCCAATGGTGACTTTGACCGTGTGGAGCTGGTGTATAATCAGTTCAAGAATGCGGCAGTACAAATTCTTACTACCGAGCAATTGTTGCCTCTTCCGCGGTCAATTAAGCAGATGGACAACGCAGCACAAATTGACTATATTTTTGAGCCGGGGCAGGAAGAGATTGTGGAACAACTTATCCCAAAATCGATTAAACTTCAGGTTTATAAAGCGGTTCTTGATTCGCATGCATCTGAGCATGGCGCCCGTATGACTGCAATGGATAAAGCCACCGAAAATGCAGGCGATTTGTTAAAGGCATTAAAATTATCATATAACCAGGCCAGGCAGGCGGCAATTACTACCGAGCTTACCGAAATTGTAAGCGGTGCCGCAGCGTTAAGCAACGGATAATTCCCTAAAAAAAATAATATCAAAGAAAGCCCTTTGCCATTTTTGGTGAGGGGCTTTGTTTTTGATAAATGTTAGGCAACGTGTTAAGACCTTGAAGCTATTTTCGGTTGAAAATAAACTTCTTTCTTCTTGCCTGGGTTCAATATTTTTATGTTTACAGAATGAAGGTAGCCATATTTGGAATTCACAAACTTCTGAGCGAAACTTTGGATGTGTTAGAACAGAAACATCTGTTGCCGGATGTGGTTGTTTTCCCGCCCATTGAGTCGGCGTTCCATACAGAAGTATTGACTTTGAGTAAGCGGAAAGGTATTCACATATTAAGGCCTCAATCTGTGAAAAGCTTGGAGTTTATAGAAGAATTGAAGGGATATCAACCAGAACGGATTATTGTTGCCGGATATCACCAGATATTTCCGGAAGCTTTGCTGCAACTTGCTTCAAAAGGAGTTATAAACTGTCATGGTGGTTTGCTGCCGCAGGAGCGTGGCCCAATCCCATGGAAATGGGCGATTTACCATCGGAAAAAGGTTACAGGTGTTACTTTGCACCAGATGACGGATAAGATTGACAGCGGCGATATCTATTACAAAAAGCAAATTGAACTTGCCCCGGAAGAGACGTCTGAATCCCTCTTTAATAAAGTGGCCGGAGCAATAGCCGCTGCGGTTCCACAGTTTTTTATGAGCGAACGGCTTGAAATAATTGCTACGGAAGAAATCGCCGCAAGTGTATCTGCATATAACGGTCAGGTACCTGCCGAACTTTGTCGTTTTGACTTAACTCTTGATGCCGAAGAATTGCAGTCTAGAGTACGGGCTTTTTCGCCCCGTCCGGGAGTTTTCTTTGAGTATGAAGGAAGAAAATTGTTGATAAAAAAGGTAAAGATCCTATTAGAATCTGAGGACGTAAATGGGGAACTGGTAGTTCGGGCCGCCGACTACCGGCTTGTTTTGAAAGAATATGATTTTGTTTTTTGAGCGGCTTTCGAGCAGAATTAATTGAAGGTTCTTTAAAATAGATTTGTAATTTAGCGGCCTCAAATAAATGCAATGGAGAATATAAAAGAAACCTACAGTAAAAGCGAGAATACATCCAATTCAAATGCCGTAAGCCATTACCGGTTAATGACCATCGGTATTATAATCGGTCTGGTGGGTATTATGCTCCGGTTTGCAACGGATTGGCAGTTTATTGATATTCTGTCTAATATCATATTTGTTATCGGTATAATCATCAGCATAAAAGCTGTCTTGAATATTTTGAAGTAAGTAGAAATTCCAATAAAAAGGGGCTCATCGCGTTTAGCGATGAGCCCCTTTTTATTTTTGAATATTTAGATAAGCCGTTAAGTAGTCTATTTGTTAAGCGCTTTTTTCAACTCTTCAACAGCAAGCGCCTGGGCTTGTTTAGCTTCAGGCAAAACCGCAGCCATACCAAAAAATTCATGGGTTACTCCATTATAAAGCCTGTGAGTTACCGGAACACCGGCCGCTTCAAATCGCTTAGCCAATGTGGCCCCCTCTGTTTGTAATGGATCAATCTCTGCGTTGATTATTGTTGTTGATGGCATACCTTTCAGGTTAGCCGTAACCAATGATATTAAAGGATTGCTGCCATCAGATTTTGATGATAAGTATTTATCAAAAAACCAGGCCATCAGTGGCTTGTCAAGCGGTTTCGCCATTGCATATTTTTGATACGATTCGGTATTTAAGTCATAACCGGCAATCGGATAAACCAAAACCTGATGTACAGGTAGCGCAACATCTTTGTCTCTTGCCATCATACTTACCGCTGCCGCGAGATTTCCGCCGGCGCTCTCGCCAACAAGGGCAACCTTGCTTGCATTTCCCTTAATAGAGGCAGCATTTTCTAACACCCACCGATAGGCCGCAAATGAATCATTATGTGCGGTTGGGAATTTGTACTCCGGCGCCTGACGGTAAGCTACAGAAACCACCACCGAACCAGTTTTTTCTGACATGGCTTGCGCCGATGCGTTGTAGGTGTCTAAATTTGCGATAACCCAGCCGCCACCGTGGTAATAAACAATAACCGGAAACGGGCCGTTGCCGGTTTTAGGAGTGTAGATCCGGAGGTGAATTTTTCCGCCGTCTACCGGGATATCTTTACCGCTGGTATCAACCTGCGCAGGTGGTACCGCGATATTATTTTCCTTAATCAGATCCATTACAGCATCTGCAGGCGTGTGCATTTTACGGGCTTCCACAGCAGAAAGCTCAATTAGCGGTGGATCGCCATAACTGGCTAATTTTTCCATAACTGTCTGCATTGCGGGGGTTATTGATGGTCCCCAGGCCGGTTTTTCGCCGGTTGGTTTAAGCATTGTTTGCGAACTGTCTGTATTCATACTGCTCATTGTATCACCTTGCAACGAGTCAGACTCGCCGCTGGAGTTTACTTTGCTGTTGCAAGACGATGCCAGTATCGCAACCGCGGCAAAAAGTGCAACACTTTGCAAAAAAAAGTTGCCATGACGGCCGTTTTTGTTTCTCATCTTTTTGGTTTGTTGAGTGAATGAATAGTATGATTGGGAAATATTCGTTTAAATATTTCCGGCTAAACATTAACACAACCGTCTGTAAAGTGTTTTAGCGGAATGGGATTATGGGAAGGACCGTAGACTAATTCTGGCAGACCCGGGCTTACCTGGGCTTATATTTTGATCCCTCCAATACCTTTTGTGCGTCGGTTTCCTCCAAAAGTTCCGGCAGCGTAACCGAAGGATTTCTTTCCATGTATTGTTTTACAATTTGCCAGCCGGTATAAACTCCAAGTTTTGGGGCAGAATCTGCGCCGCCGAGGCCGGGGGTAAAGGGCGCATCGCTTAGATATTTTTGAATTTTCATGTAATCTGTTTCGTACAGCAGATCGTTTTCAAGAAAATACGCCCAAACCTCGGGTTTGTATTGATCTGCCCAGACCAATTGCTGGCTGGTGTAGCCCAGCTTCAGACTATCAGGCATTGCTGGCATAAACGCATCCATCAAAAACAACACCTTGCCCTGGTACACCATTTTGGCTAAAAAAGAGCGGTCGGCATCGCGGACAGGGAACATGTCTTCGCGGATAAATCCTTCTACCACCCGCGGAGTAATTGCTTCGGGTGTAAACCGCCGGGAGATATATTGCGGAATGCTTTGTATCAAAGCCGGGTAGAATTTAGAATTTCTGCCTAAAAACATATCCAGGCCAATCCCGGTGTAACCATCGCCAACGGGGGTTTGCACGGCGAAGCCCGAAACGAATGCAATAATTCGGGGGAGTTTTTGTTTCGGGAAGTAATAACGAAGGTGTTTAAAGGCGCTGGTTAACTCCTCCTGAGATTCTTCCATATCCGGATACACCCGGTTTACCTCTGCCGTTAACTCTTTAAAATCTTTGTTTTGCAGCACAGACCTGAGGGTTTGATAATACGCGGTATCACTTACCGGTCCTAATCCAAGCATGCCCTCCATATAGTCAGCGTAAAAGCGACCGTATTTTTTTTCTAACTGGGGTACCCGGGCAGCAACGTCAGAAGGTTTGAGCGAAGCAAGCTCCAGATCAAACCGCTCTACGGGGATGTTTACTTTAATTTTACTCAGGTCAGGCTCTTTTTCATTTTGGCAGGAGATCGCCGAAAGGCATATAAAAAAAATCAGGTAGATTTGCGGGCGCTGGTTCTGCTTCATTGCGATGATTAATAAACGAAAGTAAGAAACGATCTGAAAGCATAAAACAACCTTTATAATTTCAGAGCTCCATTCATGTTAAATACCTATGAAAAGACGATTTTTAATATGGGCATTTTTTTTAGCTCCGATAGTAACGAACGCTCAAAGCATTGATAACAGACCTGTAGAACTTGGATTTACCGCCTCGCCAAATTTTGGATGGATCAGTTCTGCATCGGGTCAAAGCCCGCAAATTGAAGGAGAAGGTTTACGCACAGGATTTATTTATGGACTACTGGCCGATTTCCCTTTCGCAGAAAACTATTACTTCGCGACAGCTCTTACGCTGAGTACACTGAATGCCAGGGCCAGTCAGCAGAGTAATCAACTGATTTATAAACTTCAATACGTTGAAATACCGCTCACTATCAAACTCAAAAGCAATGAAATTGCCAACCGCAGATTTTACGGTCAGTTTGGTTTAGCCACCGGCGTGGCCATTGGTAGCAAACAGGATATTTCGTTTCAAAACAGTTCAACTCCCGCTCAGAAAAATATAGACATCAGCGGCAGCGTTAACACACTGAGGGCAGGTTTGCTTATAGGCGGCGGGGCCGAGTGGAACACCGGCGAAAACCTGAAGTTGCTCACCGGAATTTCTTACAGCAACGGCTTTACCAACATTTTTGAAGGGGATGCCAAAACCAGAAATTCTTATGTAGCCATAAACCTTGGCATTTTCTTTTAGAGATATCAGGCTGATAGCTGACAGCTGATAGCTGATAGCTGACTTTACACACAACCATACCAAAATGAAAATAGCGCTGGCGCAGCTCAACTACCACATTGGTAACTTCGAATCAAACACCCATAGAATCCTGAACGCAATTCAGACTGCGCAACTGCAGGGTGCAGATCTGGTAGTGTTTGCCGAGCTGGCGGTTTGCGGCTATCCGCCTGCTGATTTTTTAGAATATCCGGAGTTTGTAGAACTCTGCAAGCAATCTGCGCAAACCATAGCCAATGCCTGTACAGACATTGCCTGCATTATCGGACTGCCCACGGCTAACCCCAAGGTGCAGGGGAAAGATTTGTTTAACACCGCTTACTTTATTGAAAATGGTGAAGTGAAGGCCGAAGTGCATAAAGCGTTACTGCCAAACTATGATGTTTTTGACGAATACCGGTATTTTGAGCCCGCCTCCTCATTTAAGTGCATTGAATTTATGGGCGAGAAAATAGCCCTCACTGTTTGTGAAGATTTATGGAACATCAATGATAACCCGCTCTATCTGGAAAACCCCATGGACGTGCTGATGAGCGAAAAGCCATCCTTTATGATCAACATCGCGGCATCGCCTTTTTCTTACAATCATGATGAGGAACGCGTGCTCATACTCGGCGACAACTGTAGAAAATACAACCTGCCACTCTTGTATGTAAACCAGGTGGGCGCACAGACGGAAATTATTTTTGATGGCGGTTCGCTGGTTTTTGATGAGGAGGGGTCTTTGCTTGATGAGATGGCTTATTTCCGCGAAGAGATTAAAACCTATGAAGTGATAGGCGGGAAAGTACAGAATTATTCGCCTGTGCTGCACAATCAGCAAAACGATATTGAACAGATTTATGATGCGCTGGTGATGGGCATTAAAGACTATTTTTATAAATCTGGTTTTAGGAAGGCCGTTTTAGGATTGTCTGGCGGCATTGATTCTGCGCTGGTTTGTGCCCTGGCCAGCCAGGCTTTGGGCCCCGAAAATGTGATGGCCGTTTTAATGCCTTCGGAATATTCCTCAAGCCATTCGATAAAAGACGCTCTTGATTTGGTAGAAAATTTAGGTTGTGATCATCAGATAATTGAAATAAAAGATGCGGTGCTGGCTTTTGAAAAAATGATGAAGCCGGTATTTAATGATCTCCCGTTCAACGTTGCCGAGGAAAATATACAGGCCAGGAGTCGTGCGGTTGTTTTAATGGCGATGTCTAACAAGTTTAACTACATTTTGCTAAATACCTCAAATAAAAGTGAAGCAGCGGTAGGTTATGGCACTCTTTACGGAGATATGGCGGGGGCTATCAGTGTGCTGGGCGATGTTTACAAAACCCAGTGCTATCAGTTGGCCAATTATATCAATCGCGAAAGCGAAATCATTCCGCAAAACAGTATTGTTAAACCACCATCAGCCGAGCTGCGCCCCGGACAAAAGGACTCAGATTCATTGCCTGAATATGATATTTTAGATAAAATTCTTTTCCAATATATTGAATTGAAAAAAAGCTCAACTTCAATTATTGCGCAGGGTTTTGATGAGGCACTGGTTGGCAAGGTTTTAAAAATGGTTAATGTTGCTGAATTTAAACGGAAGCAGGCACCGCCTATTTTGCGTGTTTCTCCTAAAGCATTCGGCATGGGCCGAAGGATACCGATAGTAGGGAAATATTTGAGTTGAATAATCACGGTTTAAAATCCGCAGTTAGAAATAACCGGATTGCAAATCCGGCTGAGCAGTCTGCTTCACCTGTTATGATTGCATCGGTATACTGAAATGAAAGGTAGATCCTTTGCTTTTTTCACTTTCCACCCATATTTTACCGCTGTGGCGTTTAATAATTTCGGCAGAAAGGTACAGACCAATGCCAAAGCCAGAGATATTTTTGGTATGAGAACTATTTATCCGGTAGTAACGGTCAAATAATTTTTTACTATCCTCCGGACTTATACCCATACCTTCGTCTTTCACACTCATTTGTAGCATATTGTTCACCTGGCTATAGGAAATTTGAATATTGGTGCCGGGTGCAGAATATTTTATGGCGTTGGTTAATAAGTTAATAATTACCTGCTCAATTTTATCCCGATCTGCATGGACAGATAATTTGGGGCCGGGCAGTAAGCTGATGTGATGGTTTAAAGAAGTTATTCTGATTTCTTGTACTATTTCTTCTAATAAAATATCAAACTCAAACGGTTGTTTGTTTAAGAAAATCTTTCCCGATTCCAGCCTGGAAACATTTAAAAAACCATTTATTAATGAAGCCATCTTTTTTGACTGGGCATTCGCCCGGTTCAGCGTGGCCGAGAAAAATTCATTTTCTTCCTTTTTCGCTTTAGAAGCTAATATCTGAATTAATGCCTGCAGGGAGGTTAGCGGGGTTTTAAGTTCGTGGCTGGCCATAGCGATGAAATCATTTTTACGAAGATCATCCAATTTCTGATCGGTAATATCGTGCACAATCCCGGTAAAATAATCCGACTTACCATCATTATTATGGGTAGTGTTGCCAATGGCTCTAACCCAGCGTAAGTTACCATCGTGAAACCGGCGTAGCGGGAATTCCAAATCAAGTTTTTGTCCATTGCTGAATGAAGCCTTAACCGCGGCTAATGCCAATGGTTGATGCTCCTTTACAATTTGCCCGATAGCTGCCTGATAAGCCATATTTTCATCAGGTAGGAAACCAAAAATTGCTTTAAGACGTGCAGACGAATTCAACTCGAGACTGTTCACATCCATGGACCAGGTTCCCATTTCTGCTGATTCAGTAGCCATGAGCAATAGCCTGTTGCTATTGTCTAAATCATGCTGGGTCTTTTTTAAATCCGAAATATCAAAAAAGGTGATAATCGCTCCATAAATCAAATTATCGTTTCTCAGATACGGACCGGTCATCACCTGATAAAGCCTTCCATCCGTTGATTCTATTTCCTGAATAATAACTTCTCCGTTATCAATCACTTTTTTGATATCCTCAATGAGGGTTTCAAATTTTATATTGGTTGTGATGTTACTTAGAGGTCGCCCAATGTCAGTTTTCCGGATATTAATGTGTTTAACAGCGCTCGGAGAATATTTCATTAAGAGAATATCGCGATCAACAAATAATTGCCCGTTGACATTACTCCGGAAGTAATTGTTCAGGTCATCATTTGAATGGGTCAGTTCGTCAATAGTATATTTATGTTCGGTGTTGATAGTTTCCAGCTCCTCGTTTATAGACTGCAATTCCTCATTGGAGCTCTGCATTTCTTCGTTGGCCGACAACAATTCTTCGTTAAAAGCCTGCATCGCTTCTTTAGACGATTCTACATATTCTTTAGATGAAAGGAGGTCGGTTTTGAGTTGCGAAAGTTCTTCTTCCAGTTGCGAAATATATTCTTTCGTTTGGGTTTCCATATGGAAATTTTCACCCGGCTGATCAAACGGTTCTGCGTCTGTCTGTTTGAACAGCACCAGCATCCCTTTTATTTTCGTAATCCTATCCCCGAAAGGGCTGATAATTAAATCTACCCGGTTGCTTTCTGACGAGCCCGGTTTAACATAGTGGATGTTATTAATTCTAACCCGCTGATTTGAATTTAGAACTTTATGTACCGAGGCGACAAAGGCTATAGACAACGGTTCTGGTAACAATTCTTGTAAATTAAAGTTAAATCGCTCTTGTTTTAGGAAGGCGGAGAGATCGCCGAAAGCCTGGGTCACTTTCGCATTTTGATCTATAATTAACCCGGAACAGTTGCTTTCTGAAAATATGACGTTGGTCATATCCCGGTTGAAAACAAACGCGGCTGATTCGGCTTCAGGTTTCCTTGTTTGTTCCTTGTATTTTAAAGTGAGATCTGATATGGGGGCGTTAAAAAGCCCGTCTAAACTTACCTTTCTTCTGACCTTTGTATTTTGAAAAATTTTCCATTTGGCGCTTATTTCCAGGTAATCGTCTTTAGCTATGGAAATGTTTTCGCTTGAGCCTAAAAATAGATAGCCATTTTTTCGCAGCCCAAAGCCCAGCTTAGCTAAAATATGTTGCTGCAAAGCCGGTTTGATGTAGATGAGCATATTACGACAGCTAATTAAATCAACGTCGCAATAAGGTGGGTTTTTAGTCAGGTCATGCCGGGCAAAAATCAACATTTTTCTAATTGCGGGCTTAATCTTATAATCGTCTTCGCCCTTGTCAAAAAACTTTTCCAGCCTTTCGGCCGATAAACTTTTAACGTTATTAACCGAAAATACTCCCGTTGCAGCCTGTGCAATTGCCGTTTTGTTTATATCTGTTGCAAAGATTTTAACATCGAGGTCTTTTTTAATTTTTAGTAAGTATTCACGGATCAAAATCGCCAGCGAATAGGCTTCTTCGCCGGTGGCACAACAGGAAACCCATATTTTTAATAAATCTGTTTCGGATTTTTCTTCGATTAGTTTAGGGATAACCTCATTCGCTAAAACCTCAAAGGCTTCGGGATCCCTGAAAAAGGAGGTAACGCCAATCAGAAAATCAGAGATAAGCAATTCTATCTCTGCCGGATTTTTTTGGAGATACGCAAAGAAAAGGTCTTCTTCTTTTAAATGATGATGGGCCATTCTTCGCTTTATCCTTCGCAGCAATGTTGGCGTTTTATAGTCTGTAAAATCAAAAGGAAAATGTTCTTTGATTAGCCCGGTGATATTGGAAATAAAACCTTTGCTTAAGGGTGTTTCTTCCTCTATATCTGCCGGATGAACTTGATGTACAAATTTTAAGATCGCCGAAGGCAAGGCCCCTGCAGGAAGTATGAAACGGGTATTACTAATGGCAAGAGTGGCATTAGGCATCCCGTCAAACCTGGCGTTTGAAGGCTCCTGTACCATCACGGTACCACCGGCATTTTCTATGGCAACCGCACCTTTAGATCCATCTGTGCCCACACCAGATAATACCACACCAATTGATTTTGAGCCTCGTTCTGCTGCCAAAGAGGTAAAGAACGCATCAACGGTCATGTGTGGAGGCACTTTCCCTTCCTTATCCAGCATAAACAAGCGCCCCTCTGCAATGCCCATGTATTTTGTATTGGGTATCAGATAGACTTTGTTCACCTCTACGGTCATTCCCTCGGCACCTTCGAGAACTTCTAAATTGCTGTGTCGTGAGAGGATTTCAACCATCCGGCTTTTAAAATCAGGCGATAAGAGCGGACTGATCACATAAGAAATGCCGTCGAGCGGCGTGTGTTCAAAAAAAGAAGTTAGCGCTTCCAATCCGCCGGCAGAAGCGCCAATGGCTACAATGTATTGCGGTTCTGTACTTATTAAGGTATTCATTTGTCAATTTAAATTCTTCCTGCACGCAAACTAGTGTGCAGGGAACGCTTCAACATTTAATTGACTGAAGGCAATAATTTGGCAGATTTTTTATATCGCAATATACTCAATTCTTGCGTTGAGAATTTAATTAAACGGGAGTATCGCTAGTGGTTGCCCTGTCATCAGCCTGCAGGATAGCTTTGATACGATCAATATGAACTTGTGATAATGCTGCCCTTTCCAGCGCTGATTTTGCTGAAGCCCCTATTTGTTGCTTAGACATAGTGGTAAGCAGGTTCTTTCTTTCCTCAAACATCCGCAAAGCTGTCCACATGGTTTCTTCTATTTTATTGGTTTGGGCGGCTAATAAGGCGGCAGAACTATATGCATGCCCCGTATGGCAACGGAACCGCTTGGCATAGGTGTTGCCAACTTCCCATAACACCCCTCCGCACCCTGGGCAGTTAAAAGGCACCTGATCTCCGAGGGCATTCACCGAGGGCAGATCGCTTAATACACGTTTGGCTATTTCAGCCTCAATTAAAATATCTTTCGGTATCGGTTTATTCGTTTTTGATTTTTTTGACAGCAGCTGGTCAAGCAGCCCGCCCATTTCTGATAAAGGAACGCAATAGTCAACCTCAACCTGGTTTAAGGCATTTTGCGGCATATCCGGATACTCGGCATCAGCCGGGTCTTGCACAATACAGGTTCCACCACATTTTTTAATAGCCATCATTCCGGCGGTTCCGTCGTCCAAATAACCGCTTAGTAAAATGCCAATCACTTTACTTCTGAAAACTACGGCCGCAGAACGGAAAAGGGGATCAATGGCAGGGCGGGAGCGGTTTTCCTGGGCGCCTTTTGTAACCAGCAGCGTGTGGTCATCATCAACCATCAAATGGTGATCAGACGGGGCAAGGTATAAATTGCCCGGCTTCATTGTGGTTCCGTTGGATGCGTGGCTGCATTTCAAATTCCCTTGCTTATTTAAGGCGTTCAGAAGTACATTACCGGTAGCATCCGTAGAAATATGCTGAACCACTAAAATAGGGGCGGGAAATTTTTTTGATAACTGGCCAATTACGTTCACCACGGCGTTTAAGCCACCCGCAGAAGTTCCAATTACTATAACCTGTTTTAGCTGATCTTTTTTATATGCTGATTTTGGGCTCATATTGATTCAACAACACTCACAGCCAAAAGTTACACAACATTTTCAGCCTTTTAAGCCGTTCAGCTCAAAAAAAATCATTTGTATTTAACAAACTGTAAGTTTCATGTAAGCCTAAAAAATCCCGATCGCACCTTGGAGCACATTTTTGGTTTGTTCATCTCATTATGCGGCTACT
>JBGTBV010000080.1:0-30297 GCA_041749185.1 Daejeonella sp.
TTGTCTTTTTGTGAATCTCTAACGATTCTCTTATTCCTATCAAACTCAAAATCACTATATCCAATCTCAATCAATCTAATTCCATGTTTCGGCAGCAAATCACGCCTTCTTTGGTCATAGATTTTACGTTGCTCACCGCGATGAACACCACTAACAGTCATCACATCGGGTTTATCAAAATGCTTAACGGAATTTGTATGCTGAGTTTCCCGGTACTCGATAACAAGGTTTAATGAGGGGTAATAAATATCTACGGGCAGCTTTATGCCTGAATCTCCACGTAGAAAATCGAACCGGTGCTGACGCAGTCCATTTTGATTTAGAATTTCATCGCACAGGTTTAATACATAGTTTTCATCGCTGCCTTCGGGTTTTGAAATCGCGTAATTGTTAGTTGCTTTTGGTTTAGGAATACTGAGTTGGAACGGCGCCTGAACACCGACATTTCCCTGTGGACTGAAAAACCAATTGGTATTTTTTGCTTTTCTTTCTGCGACAGTAAACGGTATTGCATTTAACTGATTTTTCTGATCCAAATCACGTAACACTTTTCTGATAGGTAAGCCATCCTTTTCATCTTTTGGAAAAACGCGAGCCGCTATAAATTCTGGCATCAGATCTTTTGCGGGAACTAATTTTACGGAAGGGTTATCACGAAAATACTTTCCGACTACTTGATTTATGAGTGCTATTATTTCCATCGATTACTTTATGAAAAAGGTTATCATTTTTTTTCAGATAGTAAGATTTTTATTTCTCTTTTTCAATCTCTGATGTCCATGCCAATCTAATAACCAAGATTTCACGATACCAGTAGTTCATTCCAAAATTCCATGCATCCCACACCTCGTCTTTGATCCTTCCTCTCCCCCTCCAGTAATATTCCTCAGCACATATATTGAAAAAGTCTATTACAGTTTTGTAATAGGGCGATGACTTAAGAGTTTCTACAGTTTTAATTTTCTCTTTTTTAGCTTGAAGGATTTGTAAGTCATCATTAATTTTATCGTAGCGCTCATTGAAATTCGAATATAGGTTATAGAAGATTTCATCCTCACTTATTCTCTTCGACTTTGCCGCATAAATCCAAGTAACTATTAGGGCAACTAAACCTATAAACAATGTAGCTGCAACAGAAGAAAAAGCTTCGTGATTATTAAACCATTTATTGATAATTTCCATTTCTTAAATATTTATATTTAAACCAACCTCACCCTACCAGTTAACAACTCCTGCATCAAACCTTGCTTTATTTGTTGTGCTTTGCTTAACTGTTGCTCCAATCTTTCTATTTCTGCATCCATATCTGATAAAATAGTAGCAATACGGGCTTGCTCGGGGAGGTTTGGAATTTGTATTTCTATTTTTTGAAACTCCCCAATCCAATGACGCTTATGATCACCAACCTGAAATTTAAAAAGTTGCATTATTTCATATATAAATCTTAAATCGAAATTCAATGATTTTGAAACAAGCATTTTCATAGCAGAAGATTTCGCCTTAAAAGGAAAGTCTACAAATTTGGACGCGGTAGTAAAATCATCAAAAATAATTGTTGGTAGTTTATCAAAAATTCCATCTCTTTCATCCGTATAACCTAATACAAAAGTTTTTCCAGCGGTTAAAACAGGGATTTCGTTTTTCGCATTATAATCTGTTGATTCCACTAAAAATTCCGTTGGTTGAATATAGCTTAAAACTTCCCCCAACTTCTTCAATCTCCACCCTTCCTTTGGCGTTAACAAGTGTTGCATAGCGCCTTGTTTAATGAGGCGTTTTTTGGCAATTAATTGCTCCAGGCTGGCTATCCAGATATCGGCATCACTCAAGGCTTCGGCTATGGCATGTTGCTCGGGGAGTGGTGGTAGCGGGATTAACATATCTGAGATAGTTTCCATTCTTACACTATCAACAGAAGATTTTGCAGTCAACTGCATTACCCTACTTAAGAAATTATTTTGGAAATATTTAAAGAAATAAAAACCATAAACATTTTCTTTAAAAGTATGAATAGAGTAAACTCGCTGATGATAATCAAATTTTCCATTTATATAGTGGAAAACCTTTCCCACGCCAACGCCATCTCCAGCCGTTAAAACAGCTTCACCATCAAAACAAAAAGAATCTATTCTTTCAGCTATTTGAGACCTAACAAAAAACGGGTATCTCCCTTTTTCTATTCTATCTTGGGTGTTCTTCGATCCGGTTTTAATTAAACCTAAATCTTTAACCATTGTAACCTCCCAATCCTCCGGTATCACGCCAATATCCGTCTGCTTATAGCCCTGCCTTACCATGTTAATCCCATTTTAAGCAAGTGAGTTTTTACACGTTCTTCTACCACATTCAGGGTGTCGACCAATTGGGGTAAGGTATTTTCATAACGCTCGGCCAGTTCCTTAATGCGTTGTGTAAGAGTTTGACTTAATTTCTCCTGCTCGCTGTTTAAGGCTTGCTGCAAGGCAAGGCTCCATTTCCGGTTGATGACTAAATCTTTTATTTCTGCTTCACTTAACTCTCCATATTTTACCTGAACTGCCTTTTCCAACTCTGCGTTGATTTCTTTGATCCGTTTGTTGCCCTTTTTAGTGTTTTCATCCTGGCGGATATAATCTTCCAACACTTCCACGTCACTCATTTTGAAAGCGTTTTCAGTTGCATCGCCATATTGAACATCCGGTTCAGCTGCCAGGACATATTGCGGTTCTTCTTTCTTCTTCGCTTTAAGAAGTTTGCTTACTTCGGCTGCATTTACCTTCTCTAAATCGGCAAATAAGCCATCCTCCCCCTGCTGTTCTTCTTCTATTTCGATAATGCGTGCTTGTGCGGTTTCTGCCGTTTGTTCAAGGGCTTTCAGTTCAGCTTGCAGATCACTAAAAAATACGTCAATCAGCAATTGAGGTGGGATCATCCGGCCCTCTATACCTGCCAGACCGGCAATTTCTTTATCGGCGCTAACTTTGCCGTCTTTCCCTTTTTTACCTTTTATGGTTTGCCGGGTATATTCATTTCCGGCTTTCCATCCATCTAAAGAGATGGAATAAAAATCGTCCATCATCTCCTCGCTCCAATAGTCCATTAAATGTTGAAATATGGCGTACTCGTCCACCAAAGCATCATTTAAAAAGGTGGCCAGAATCGACTGACTGCATTGCGTTAATGCATCTTTTACCACAAAGCCCTGCTCAAAGCTTTCCCATTGGCTTTGCTGTTGTTGCAACCAGGTATCAAAACGGCCATGCATAGCCTGGTTATAAGCGGTAAATTCGGGGTTGTTGAAAATAGTGCTCTTTACATCGGCATCAGGCACATTCAATTGGCCATAGCCGCTGCGCAACGGCGCAAACAAAGCTGTTTTTAACTTCGGGAAATTTTTCCAGTAGTTTTCTAATCCATCAATATCCCTTTGTGGTATACCGCCTTGCAGGTGTGCCGCTAAGTCTTGTATGTCTTCGGTTTCCTGCGCATCAATATAACGGGGGATGTTGAGGTTGTAATCGTTCTTCGCATCGGCTATTTCGCTCATTGGCACCATCCGGCTGTATTTTGCGACCGCTTCGAAGGCATCAAATACATCGGTTATTTTGCGGATATCCTGCTCACGTAAACGGTTTTTATTACCGTCTTTGACAAACCCTTTGCTGGCATCTATCATAAAAATTCCTTTGCGCTGCTGGGCATTCTCTTTATCCAGCACAATGATACAGGCCGGAATTCCCGTACCATAAAACAAGTTAGGCGGCAATCCAATAATACCTTTGATATAGCCCTTCTTTAATACATTCTTACGTATTTGGCCTTCTGCATTGCCGCGAAACAATACACCGTGAGGCAAAACAACAGCCGCCTTACCCGTAGATTTTAATGATCTAATAATGTGCAGGAGAAAAGCATAATTGCCGTTTTTCTCGGGTGGTACGCCTAAGGCAAACCTGCCGAATTCATCGCTGGCGGTATTTACACCATTGTTCCAGCTTTTCAACGAAAATGGCGGATTGGCCACCACGTAATCAAACTTTTTTAAGTTGCCATCGGCTTCTTTATAGAACGGTCGGGAAAGCGTATTGTCGGCTATAATAGTTGCAGTTTCAGCACCATGCAAGATCATGTTCATGTGCGCCAGGTTAGCCGTCGTGGTTTCCTTTTCCTGCCCGTACAGATCTATGTTTTTGCCTGCTTCGTTCATTACCTTCAACAGTAAAGAACCCGAGCCGCAGGTTGGATCGTAAGCGGTGGTTTGGTGAGTAGAGTTTTTTGCCGTAATACCGATCACATGGGCCAACACTCTCGATACTTCGGCAGGGGTGTAAAATTGTCCTTTGCTTTTGCCCGATTCTGTGGCGAAATGGCGCATCAGATATTCGTAGGCATCACCCAAAATATCGTCGCCTTCGGCAGAGTTTTTAGAAAAATCTAAACTTGGGTCATTGAAAATACGTACCAGGTTGGAAACAGTATCTACCAAATCTTTGCCTTTTCCAAGCTTGTTTTCATCGTTAAAGTCAGGAAATTCCTTAAGCTTATTGGCCTCTTTAATTGGGTTTAGAATTTCTTTATTGATTTTGTCGCCAATTTCTATATTGCCGATTAGAGCAACCATATCATCAAAAGATGCACCTTGCGGTACCGTTATCGCTCCGTAAGGATCACCTTTATATTTATCAGAAATGTATTTAACGAAAAGCATCGTCAGTACATAATCTTTGTATTGTGAGGCATCCATTCCACCCTGTAATTCATCGCAACTTGCCCACAATGAGCTATATAATTCTGATTTTTTAATTGCCATTAAAAAGTAATTGTTAGACGTCTAAATTAGTCTTTAGATATGATTTAGCGGGTTATTTAAATATATTAGAGCCCAGATATTTGCAGTGTTTGGAGGTGGCGGTATTTATCCTTACGATACAAAAAGGGCGATGTAATCCTCTACATCTTCACTTCTCTCAAATACGAAAGTCGGCTCATTAAACGGCGGCCTGTCTATATTCTGCGGGCTTAACAATTCTCCGTTTTCTATCTCATCTCCATAGCTTGGTGTGGAACGGAACTTTCCTTCTCCACGAAATTTTAAGATGATGGCCTGCACACCAGGCAGCAATGCTATTTGCAATCCTGTCGCTTCGCTTTCATAGAAGTCGTAATTGTTTAGCCGCATCCTTACCTTCTTGCCCTGTAGCCAGCTTTCTGGGCAGTAGCCATTCCAAAATTGATCAAGTGTTTGTTTTCCCATCATTAGTTTATTTTGATGATATCCTCCAACAAAAATCTCCTGTCAGCATTTCCATTTTAGTGGCATTCCTTACCCCTTTTAATAAAAGATCTGAGCAACATTTTGACGCAACTTTTTGAATTTCGACTCATTGTCCGGAATTCTCCTTTATTCATCGTCGTTCTGTCGCATTAAATTTTGGGCTGCAAATACTGCAATTTCAAAACATCTTAACTTCGCTTACTCCAGCTTCTACCATCGTTTTTTGAATAATAAAGCCCCTTGGAAGTTGTTGCCAAGAGCTCCTTGCCGTTATCGTTTAAGTCGTGAAAATCACCGCAACTTGAGCTTGAATAACGACTAGACCATGAGCGTCCATCGTTTGTTGAATATTGAATTTTGTTGTCATTCGTGGGGTCAATTCGGATAAATTCCTTGCCTGTGATAATCATGTTTCCCATTTTTTTTGAGTTTATATTTATTGATATGTGATAATTAATTGAGCAAGTAGCACATCCTTTTACACCTGATACCCAATATGCAGCACGTGCAGGATGCCTCCGGTCATATATATCAGATTATCCACACCTAGATAAACGATCTGTGCATTGATAATCCGATAAGATTTTGGTTTGTAGGCAATGACAAATTCATCCAATAGTTTCTCCATTTGTTTCTGTTCCTTGTACATACCAGCATCATAGTCGTTACCATAACTCATACTGTACTTGATGAAAGCGTATTGCTCGCCGACCGTACCATCGGATAACGGAACGGGCTTCCGGGTGGAACGCTTGATTGCTTTACTAGCCAGGCGTGTTTTGGCAAGTTCAGAGAGTCTTCCGTCAACGGTGTCGCTTTTTTTGGCCATGGTCAAATAAGGAATAAATGAACTCGAAAATCTGCTAGTTTTCTAACTTAAATAAACAAACTGAACATTAATGAATAAAAAGGGTGAACGGTAGGTATTTTTGAGGGAACGGTATAATCGTTCTTGACATGGAATTGCAACGACAGAGATCAATATTTTGAAAGTGCGATCCTATGGCGTTCGGAGATTTCTTGTACTAACGATTTGGGTTCAATTACCTTCACACTGCTTCCGTACGAAAGCACTTCTTTGATAAAGTCGTATGCGGGATAGACTTCTAGTTCGATCCTTAATTCACCCTCGCTATCAATTAATATTTTCTGGCTATGATGCAAAGGCAGTGCCTTCACATACCTTCCCTGATGTGGCTCAAAAGACAAGACCACCCGTTCCGGAACAGAGCCGTTTACAGATCCGATAATGCCAAAACAACTATCAAACTTTGCCTTGGGATCTTGTTCAGGTCTTGGAAACCGTTTTTTTGTAATGTCAATATCCACGATCCGGTCGAGGGCATAGGTTTTGACAATTTCGGTTTTCAGATCCAGGGCAACTAAATACCAGCGTTTCTTGAATTCCTTTAAGAAGTAGGGGTTGGTTTTTCTTAAGACTGGTTCTGCATCCCAAAACGAGTGGTAATTGAAATTAAGCTGCAGCCGGTTTTTGATGGAATGAAGTAACCCATAGAAATGATTGAGTCCGCTGCATTTTGTTTTTTCAAACTCCATGTAGTCTGAAAATTCGGCGTGATTTTTTAAGACATTGTACATTTCAAACGCTTCAAGCAAGCGTTCATTATAGTCATCATCCCGGGAGGGCTTAAGTATATACTTTCTTTTAGAAGTCTCATATTGAATATCAGCTCCCAGGATAGACCTTATATCCTCGAGGTCACGTTGGAAGGTCCGAGTAGAAATCTCGAAATTATAACCGCTTATTTCCGCTTCGGCTTTCAAGAACGCTTTTATTTCTTCCAGGCTGGCGGCTGACTTTCGAACCCGGTTATAAATAGCAAAACAACGTAACAAACTTTCTCTTTTGGACATAGAACTCAGTTTATAAAATCGGGCGATAAAGAAATGATAAGCGGTATACAACGATCAAAGGAAGATAGACCGAGCGCACGACAAAAGCAGACTCAGCAAAAATAATAGCGAAATTGATATTTTCTAAATCAACGGTTCGATCCTTTTTACTATACTATGATTCACCCATTCGAAACTTTCTTTCAGCGAACCTTTAAAGGTCTTTAATGCTTCGTCATTTTCAATAATCTCGAACCGGGAACATTGCCCTCCGGTTTCATATACTCTTGAGTATTTATCTTCCGATCTTGCCCTCTTGCCTTCAAAAGAAAAAGGAGCAACAGCCATATAAGAGACCTCCGCTAGCTTTTTTGACACTATTTCCCTGATGATCTTATGGCCGATAATACCACCCATAGTCCCGGATAGGGACGCAACCACAATTACTTTTCCCTTGGATTCAAATACAGGTTCCAGCGAAGCATAGTTATTTCTCCAATCCTGCTGAATGGATTCATCATCTTCACCAAAAACTACAATGTCGTAGGGGCCGTACCATCTTACTAGACGTCTATAATCAATATCGATCAAGCAATGCATCTCTGTATTCCATTCTCCCTTGGTATCAATCGCAATGTAATTTACGTTATGCAGGAATGCCTTTTTGGCTGTTGCAATAAATCTTATTCCACATCCGCCAATACCTATTACGGTAGTTTTAGGCCGTTTTGTAATAAGGCTTAGGCCCAAACCTGGGAGGGATACAGCAGCGCCGGCCAGCAGAGTGCTGTTTATAAATTTGCGACGGTCCATCATCTTGTGTCCAATTATCAATTCTGAATAATTCTATTGTTTGGCTTAAAGCCAATGGAGTTCTGGTTGCTTTCATGAACATACGATCTTTCCTCCTGGTTGTAAATATCTGTGAGTGTCATGGGAGAGAAAATTTCGTCTGACATGCCCAGCTTCAATGAAAGTGCACGGGCTTTGTAAACTTCCAATTCCTGGAATTCATATTTAGCAATCAGCCTGCCTTTGCGCAACAAGGCCTTGTCCACTTTGGAGATATCAGTATTAAATGAACAGATGATCTGGATATTCAGGCAGTCAGAAAGAATTCCGTCTGAAATATTGAGCAGTGTTGAGACTGCAGAATTGCCGTTTCGCTCCCGGTATATGATGATGTTTTCCGAATCTTCAATCACCAAAATGGAATTCGGATTGGCAATGAAGGTAGAGATCAGTTCCGGGTTGCAGATATCTTCGGCCATATTGGGTGGCAGGAAAATAATGTCTTTATTAACCTCTGACATAAGGTATTTGATATAGGAGGTCTTTCCAGTGCCAGGCTTCCCGTGCAGCAGCACAAGTCCCTTGTCGTTGACTTTATTGAGCCGCGTTAGAATATTTTGGTGAATTTCCGGAAAGTCATCATTATAGTTATCGCCAATGCTCATTACCATATCCGGAAGAACCATCGATTTCAATTCTATACAACCGTTG
Organism: Daejeonella sp.; assembly: GCA_041749185.1. Taxonomy (GTDB): domain Bacteria; phylum Bacteroidota; class Bacteroidia; order Sphingobacteriales; family Sphingobacteriaceae; genus Daejeonella. The sequence continues at coordinate 8,612 of JBGTBV010000080.1, forward strand.
TTCTTTACCAGTAATGATATCTGAGTGCAACCTTTTGAGGATTTTGGGAAAGTCCTGATCTCTTTGATAATCGACTCGACGAAATTTAATGCCGGGTTTTGAAAGAGGAAATACATGTTAGACCTATTGGTATCGAAAACTACTATCACTTCGTGCTTAAGAACGCAGAATATGTCGTCAAATTCCACAGTTTTGCTTTTACTCAAATACCGCTTATTGTAGTGGAACTCGAATATATCTTTCTTGTAAGTTTTCGAAAACCATTCGTAGGCTTTCCGACAGTCAATTTTAACTTCATGAATTTGATTAGGAATCCGATTAAAATAAGCCAGGTACAAGGTGTATCGGTTTAAATGAGAAGATTCATACTGCGGAAATATTTCCGCCAGGTTCATTCCGGATGCTAAACCTTTAAGTTCTAATGGCTCCGCTTTAGGTACTTTGTTATCTCTCATAGTGTCTTGTGTTGATGTGGAACCAAATGTACAGGGGGACTACGCCAAAAGATGTCCTACTATAGAAGTCCCCTGAGGAAATAACAACAGGTTATTATAAATATCTAGTTTTGATTTTCTTAATTTAATATACGATCTCTCTATTTTTCATTTACCGCAGCATGAAATTGGTGCAGTATTTTAGTAAAATGCTCGTGATTTTTTTATCTAAGTTGCCGGGGAAAGTTTTTCGCCCATTATGAGGAGGGGTTTGATACCAAATGTCTTGCTGTAAAAGTTCATCCACATTAATACGTTTACATAATGCGCCTATCTTTCTGACCAACCATTTCTGATGAATATCCCATTTTTTTGAGTGGATTAAAGACCATAAATGCCTTGTTACTTACTCCCACCCACCCATCTCATCAAATCAGGATATTTGAATTGGTACTCCAGCTCATTTAAAACACGGTTGCTTAATACAATTTTCCAATTTGTTTTTTCAGGAATAAACTGGGGGGCGTTAAGCCCTAAACTTTTGGCGGCGCAGTGGTAAAATTCCTGCTTAGGAGGGTGGGTAAGGCTACAGGCGTTGAAAATTCCGCTGGCTTCTTCCTGTTCAACCAGCTTAAGTATTATTCCAATAACATCTTCGCGATGAATCATATTAACCGGCGTAAGCCCGTTTGGAATATCGGTTTTGTTTCTAAAAAATCGGCCAGGGTGCCTTTCGGGACCAACCAACCCGGCAGGCCGAACAATACTGAGGGATTTGCCCGGTATAGATGAGAATTTATTTTCTACGGATAGTAGCAGTCTGCCCGATTCGCTATCTGTTTCCGGTCGGTCTGCCTCGCTCACTTCTCTGTTCGTATCGCCATAAACTCCGGTAGAGCTTATCAGTATTATTTTTCGGATCCGGGATTGCGGTATCTTTCTCTGAAAGTAGGCAGCCATCTGCTGGTAACTCTCAGTGCCGCCGGGCCTCCGGGTGCCCGGAGGTATTGTAATAATCAGGACATCGCAGCTAAGCAGCTCTTGGGCAACAGTAAACTTTTCGGGCTCAAAATGTACTAAATACGGGTCAATTCCTCTTTCAAGTAGTAGCGGGATTTTGCCCGGCGAAGTGGTTGAGCCGCTCACCGAATACCCGATATGTTTCAAATTTTCGCCCAGTGGCAGTCCCAGCCATCCGCATCCTATTATACTTATACCGAGTTTTGAGCCCATTGAATTTATTTTTCTAAAACTACACACTTTGTTTTTGTTTCTATATTTGGCATTAACATTGAAATATATTCATCAGTAAAAACAATAAGAACATGAAAACAATAAAAAACAAAATAGCTGTATTTTCTTTAGCGGTAGCTACTTCGGCCTTTCTATTTGCGGGCTGTAACTCATTAACCAAAACCCAAAAGGGTGCCGGTATCGGCGCAGCGGCCGGCGGTACCATCGGAGCCATCATCGGGAAAAAGGCGGGTAATACCGCAGTTGGAGCCATCATCGGCGGTGCCATTGGCGGAACAGCCGGTGCTTACATTGGACGGAGAATGGATAAGCAGGCTGCCGAGATTGAGCAAACTATTCCGAATGCTGAAGTTATCCGCGAAGGCGAAGGAATTATTGTAAAATTTGATTCGGGTATTTTATTCGATTTTGATAAAGCAACTTTAAAAGCAAATGCAAAATCGAATATTGAAAACCTTGCCACCAGTTTGCAAAACAATCCCGAAACAAATATCCTGATTATTGGCCATACCGATGCAACGGGAGCAGATGCATACAATATGCGTTTATCTGATCGCCGGGCCGATGCCGTTCGTACTTATGCTTTGAACAACGGCATCAGCACATCCAGGCTTACAACCGAGGCTCGTGGAGAAACTGAACCGATTGCTGATAACACTACCGAAGCTGGTAAGGCCCAGAACAGAAGAGTGGAAGTGGTGATTGTTGCGAACGATAAAATGAAAGCAGAAGCTAAACAGGCTGTTCAATAAAAATCTTAATCCTTATCAATAATTTAAAACCACTCCGGGCTCGGGGTGGTTTTTTTTATGAGTTGCCAATTAGACAGTAACCCACACTCAGATGACAATAGATAGAATCAATTTATTAATTTCCACGTTGTTTATAATTTCACAGTAATATTTTCTGATAGCTACTAACCCGTATTGCTTTTAATCAACCCGGTATTGACATACTTCACAATCAAAAACTTCCCTGTAGTACACAATTTCGACGCATGACGGTAGCGGCCGGCATAAAGTTGTTACACTAAACCAAACATACACCAGTAGTCTAATTGTTTAATTTTATCGCTTTGGTATTAATTTGGATAAGTGTTATTTCTCATGGATTTAAAAACCGCTAAGGAAATGTTAAAGAAAATATATCTTGCTTTATTTATTGTTGCGGCACTCTCCTGCCAGGCCGATCCGCGTGTAAAAGCCGATGTTACGGGCTCGTCTAATCTTCAGCCAGATGCAAAGCAATCTGTGGTGGCGAAAGAGATCGTGAATCTCATAGAAAATTTTCATTATAAGAAGGTTGTTGTCAACGATGAATTCTCATCCGGCGTGTTCGACCGCTATTTGAAAGCACTTGACCCGGGAAGGACCTATTTTTTGCAGAGCGATGTGAAGGAATTTGAAAAGTTCCGTACCACATTAGATGATGACCTACGCGAAGGCGATCTAAGTGCACCTTTCTACATGTTTAACGTGTATCAGAAACGCTATACTGATCGGGTAAACTTCGCACTGGCACAGATAGATAATAAATTTTCTTTTACGTCCGACGAAAAATACACGTACGACAGGGAAGATATGCCCTGGCTGTCATCAGACGCTGCCGCTGATGAGTTGTGGACAAAAAGGGTTAAATACGAATTGCTTAACCTCAAATTAAGCTCTGCTGATGTAGAGAAAAATAAGAAAACCTTGCGGGACAGATATAATAGTTTGCTATCCCAATCATCAAAATTTAATAACCAGGATGTATTTCAGGCGATTATGAACGCCTTTACAGAAACTGTTGATCCGCATACCAACTATTTCGTGCCCAACAGAGCTCAGGAATTTAATGAGGATCTTGCCCGCACGTTTGAAGGTATTGGTGCACGCTTGCAGGTAGAGAACGAAGTAGTAAAGGTTGCCGAGATTATACCTGGCGGGCCTGCGTACAAAGCCAAAACTCTAAACGTAAATGATCGTATTGTGGGTGTTGCGCAAGGAAAAAACGGAGAATTTGTTGATGTAGTAGGTTGGCGTATTGATGTTACCGTTACTAAAATTAAAGGTCCAAAGGGCACCGTGGTTCGTTTGAAGGTCATCCCCGCAGGGCAGGAACTCTCATCAACACCAAAAATTATTGAGTTGGTTCGGGATAAAGTAATTCTGGAGGAGCAGTCTGCCAAGCAAACTATAAAAACAGTAACCTCGAACGGAAAAAGCCTGAAGGTAGGCATTATACATATTCCGGCTTTTTACGCTGATTTTAAAGCGATGCAAGCCGGAGACCGCAACTACAAAAGTACAACCCGTGATGTTAAGTTGTTGTTAGATACCCTCAAGCGAAATAATGTGGATGCCGTCGTGATTGATTTGCGCAGCAATGGGGGCGGCTCCCTACCGGAGGCCATCAGCCTCACCGGTTTATTTATTAAAACAGGACCGGTGGTACAGGTTCGCGATGCCAGAAATCGCATAGACATTGATGAAGATGAAGACCCGTCAATTGCCTGGAACGGTCCGCTTGGCGTAATTGTAGACCGATTTAGCGCATCGGCTTCAGAGATTTTTGCCGGAGCTATCCAGGATTATGGACGCGGCATTATCATGGGAACTCAAACCTATGGTAAGGGAACTGTTCAGCAGGGTATTGATATGTCGCGGGTTATCGGCGAGATTGATAAGATACGCCTATCTGCCACAAATAAATCTAAAGACGAGAAAGGAGCCGGGCCGGTGAGTTCTGCTGCCCCTCAGTTCGGGCAAATAAACCTGACTATGGCTAAGTTTTATCGCATTAACGGTAATAGTACCCAGCATAAAGGGGTAATTCCAGACATTCAGTTTCCGATGGTTTTCCCGGCGGATAAATATGGTGAGAGTTCTGAACCTACAGCGTTGCCCTTTGATACCATCAAACCCAGCAATTTTACCAAAGTGAATGATCTGGGATCTGTTGTAGCAAAATTGGATGCGTTGCACGATGAGCGGATGAAAAGTTCTATAGAGTTTAAAAATCTACAGGAAGACATCGTCCAGTTTAGCAAACGCGATGCAGAAACATCGGTAACGTTAAACGAAACGCAGTTGAAAAAAGAACGCGAAGAACAGGAAGCAGCCAATTTAGCCCGCGAGAATGCCACCCGCACAGTCAAAGGATTGCCTTTGCTGAAAAAAGGCGAAACCCGCCCGAAAGATGAAACCGACTTCATTCGCGATGAAAGCTTGCAAATCATGGCAGATTTTATGCGTCTGCAAAAATAATTCACTAACCCCGGCTGGTCCGGGGTTTTTTTATGCGCTTTCAGCGCAGGTTCAAAAAATTATCTCCGCAGGGCCTTAAACTAATTTGCCGCTAATTGGTTTCTGTTAAATGCCCGCAAAACCCCTGCTTGAATTTAACGATAATGGAATCTATTGTGCGGCTGGCGATTTTTATATAGACCCCTGGAGACCGGTAAAGCGGGCTGTGATAACCCACGCCCATTCTGATCACGCTAAATGGGGCCATCAAACGTATTTGGCTCACACGCTGTCGCGGGAAGTTTTGAAGTATCGCCTCGGCGACATTGAATTGCAAACTATCGATTATAATGTGCCCGTTTTGGTTAACGGTGTACAAATCTCTTTGCATCCCGCCGGTCACATTATTGGGTCTGCACAAGTGCGGCTGGAATTTAAAGGCGAAATTTGGGTCGTTTCCGGCGATTACAAATTAGAGGACGATGGGGTCTGTACTCCTTTTGAACCTGTAAAATGCCATTCTTTTATTTCTGAATGTACTTTTGGAATGCCAGTATATAAATGGAAGCCGCAGCAGCTCATATTTAACGACATGAATAACTGGTGGAAACAAAACGTTTCGGAAGGCAAAACAACTGTCCTGGTCGGCTATTCGCTCGGTAAAGCGCAACGGATATTGCAAGGTTTGGACATGAGTATTGGCAACGTTTACACCCATGGCGTTATCCAAAATACGCATGAGGCATTGGGCAGAAACGGTGTTATGTTAAACCCGACGATCCGAATAACCAATCAAACCGACCGGGACGAAATGCGGAAAGGTCTCATTCTTTGTCCGCCTTCTGCTGTTGGCACACCCTGGATTCGAAAATTTTACCCCTACAGTTTTGGTTACTGCTCCGGTTGGATGGCTCTACGCGGAGCAAAACGCCGCCGGGCCGCAGATCGCGGTTTTGTTCTTTCTGATCACGCCGATTGGGACGGTCTTCTTAAAGCCATAGAAGCAACCAATTGCGAAACCGTTTTTTTAACCCACGGCTACACGGCCACGTTTTCCCGGTATCTGACGGATATTGGCTTTGATGCCCATGAAGCACATACTTTATACGGAGGCGATGAAGCAAGCACGGCAGATGAGCCTGACATTTCGCTGGTTGATGAACATGGCGAGGTGATTCAGAATGGTACGGGAGCTGAGAAATCAGACAATGAGGAGCCAGGATCTACGGATTCATCCCGGAAATCTGGCTTAACTAATCAGGAAAAATCTGAAGCGCTTAAAAAAGCTAAAAAACTTGGAGGTGCTTTATGAAAACGTTCGCCGCACTTTTTAGCTCGCTTGATGAGACCAACAAAACCAATGAAAAAGTAAGGATATTAAAGGAGTATTTTAAAAATGTTCCTGACGAAGATAAAATACAAACCCTGGCACTGTTTACCGGCCGTAAGCCCAAACGGCAAATCAATTCTACGCTGGTAAAAACCTGGGCAATGGAAATGGCCAATATCCCCAATTGGCTTTTTGAAGAAAGTTATCATGTAGTCGGAGATCTGGGCGAGACGATAGCCTTGTTGCTACCCAACCCAACTGCGACGCAGAACAAATCACTGTCGGCCTGGATTGCAGAAATAAATACTTTGGCCAACTTGCCCGAAGCCGATAAAAAGTCCTGGCTACTTTCGGCCTGGGCTTCCATGGAGCAGCAGGAGCGTTTTGTTTTTAATAAGATTTTGACCGGCAGTTTTCGGGTGGGAGTTTCTCAAAGTCTGATTGTTAAGGCGCTGGCCGAGCTTTCCGATTTGGAGCCAGCGGTCTTAACGCACCGTATTATGGGCAATTGGGATCCGGCCACCTTCAGCTTTATTGAATTAACGCAGCAGGATGATGGCTCTTCGGATATTTCCCGGCCCTATCCTTTCTATCTCGCTTACGCGATACAGGAAACCTCATCGCAAAGCAAGTCTGCGGCCGAAATTGAAGAAGCGCTTGGTGCTACTGCTCATTGGCAGGCCGAGTGGAAATGGGACGGAATACGGGCGCAAACGATAAAACGTCAGCAGGAAATTTTCGTCTGGAGTCGGGGCGAAGAGCTAAGCACCGATAAATTTCCGGAGTTCCACCCGTTTTTAAACGCCTTGCCGGATGGAACCGTCTTAGATGGTGAAGCAATTTGCTTTGCCAACAATTGTCCCCTGCCGTTTAACGTTTTACAAACCCGCATCGGACGTAAAAACCTCACTAAAAAAATCCTTTCAGAAAGCCCCATGGCCTTTATTGCTTACGATATATTGGAGCATGAGGGCGTAGACATCCGGCAAATGCCGCTCAATAAGCGCCGGCAAATATTAGAAAGTTTGCATCGCGAAAGCGGGTTACAGGATGTGTTTCGTTTATCTCCGGTGGTAAATTTTAGCAGCTGGGAGCAATTGTATGAACTCAGAAAACGATCAAGAGACGAGTTTGCCGAAGGTTTTATGCTTAAAAAGCTCGGTTCTCCTTATCTGGTTGGGCGCAAACGCGGCGATTGGTGGAAGTGGAAAGTTGACCCCTTATCTGTAGATGCGGTAATGATTTACGCTCAAAAAGGCCATGGCCGCCGGGCCGATTTGTATACCGACTATACTTTTGCCGTTTGGGATCAGGATAAGCTCGTACCGTTTGCCAAAGCGTACTCCGGTTTAACCGATAAGGAGATAAACCAGGTTGATTATTTTGTGAAACGAAATACGCTCGAAAAATTCGGGCCGGTTAGAACGGTTAAGCCACAACTGGTGTTTGAGATTGGCTTTGAAGGAATTAACAAATCCAGTCGCCACAAATCCGGCGTCGCTTTACGCTTTCCGCGGATTTTGCGCTGGCGGCAGGATAAAACCATTCAAGAAGCCGACAATATTGAAACGTTAAATGAATTTTTGAAATAGCAGGAAGAGTTTAATTCCCGCCCGGAACAAAACGCTCGCCAGTAAGAGCGCTCCAGATGAGATCATGCACATCTGTAGCGGCCACTTCTCCAATTCCCGCGTCAAAATTGCAAATCATCACCGGCTTATACTCATCGGCTACGTTTTGCCTGCCGTGGGAGCCTTTAATTAACGTAGCATCTAAGGGAATCACATCCATCACGTAACGGAAACCAGCTTTTTTGCGAAGCAACTTGTAGCCCGCACGCAACTTTGAGGTCATAAACATTTCTACAGGGTCATAGCCTGGTTTTTTGTGGATGTCAACGCAGCGGGCGTAATCGGGTGCTTTGGCATCGTCAAGCCAAAAATAGTAGGTAAACCAGCTTCTTTCTTTTGCAATTACCACCAAATCCCCCGCTCTGGAGTGATCAATTCCATACTTTTCCTGGTCCAGGCGGTTGAGCACCAAATCTACTCCCTTCGTAGCTTTTAAAAGCTGGATTACCTGGTCGCTTACGGTTGGATCGTTCAGATAGATATGTGCAATCTGATGATCTGCAACCGCGAAAGCTTTAGAAGCGCCGGCATCTAAAAGTTCCAGGCCCCGCTCTTCGCGAATTTGCAGGAATCCATTTTCGCGAAACAGACGGTTTAAATGCACCGGATGATCAACTGGCGAGATTCCGTATTCAGACAATAGAATGATACGGGCATTTTTCTTCTTGTAAAATTCTACCAGGTTTTTAACCACTGTATCAACCTGCCCAAGGTCATCGGCTATTTTTGTTTCGTCTGGTCCGAATTTCTGCAGACAGTAATCCAGATGCGGCAGGTAAATCAGCGAAAGCGTGGGATCATATCGCTCATCAACCAGCATAGCGGCGTCGGCAATCCACTGTGTAGATTTAATGTTGGCTCCCGGCCCCCAAAACTGGAATAATGGAAATTGTCCCAGTTTCTGTTGTAAATCATCACGCAATTCGGACGGCGAACTGTAACAATCGGGCAGTTTACGGCCATCGGCGAGGTAGTTAGGCCGGGGAGTTACGCTATAATCTGCTTCGGAATACATATTATACCACCAAAACAGGTTAGCGCAAGTGAATTGAAGGTCGGCTTTTTTGGCTTTTTCCCAAATTTTTTCTCCCTGCACCAACTTATTAGACTGTTTCCAAAACTTGATTTCACATTCATCCCGGTCATACCAGCCGTTACCAACAATGCCGGTTTGCGAAGGTTTCTTCCCGGTAAGGTAAGCCGATTGCATGCTGGTTGTAACCGCCGGCAGCACCGGCGAAATATTCTCTATACGGTTAGCAGCGATAAATTTATTCAGAAATGGGGTATGCTTCCCGATAACCGACCTGGACAATCCCACGATATCAATTACAACTGTTTTGTTCATGGGCCAGTAGTATCTAGACTATTTTTTTAAAAATATTAATTCTTCGATTCATAAACTGAGCTGGTTTTTAACCCAGTTCAGTTCGCGTATTATTGATTCATCAAGCGGGAGCTTTAAATTTTCAGGCAGCACTTCCCAGGTGTAGGTTTCCACTTCAAGATGCTGACTAAAGGGGCTGATGGTTTGTATCTTCAGCAGTTCCACAATATCAGTCTGCGTTGATTGTACCAGCCCCAAATTCCGGGCAAACACCGGAACATGAAAATGCGCCCGCCACTCGGTTGCAGTGGTGCTGTTCAAATCGGCCAGGGCCTGAGGAAGATCTGGATATCGCCGCAAATTTTTTTCCGGGCCTCTGGCTATCACCTGATGCAGATAGGTGGGTTCATTAAACGTCTTAAAAACCTTGTTCAGCGCCTCACGGTCCATCGAATTACCAGGTATTTCCGCTTTGATCGCTGCACTCACCTGAATTTTTCCAATCTTAATTTTTTTCTCAACGAGCGTATCAATTATTTCCTGATGCGGCTCAAAGCCGATGGCGAAATGGCATACATCGTAACAAAGCGTTACATGATCCCGAAGGTAAATGTCCGCTTCGGCGGCCGAAATATTCAGTTTCTCCTGAAGATATTTGATGCCGGTTTTCAAAAGATCATTTTCAAACCAGTTGATAAATTCAGAACCGGTTTCAAGCAAGCCATCGGGTTCAGGCTCAATATCCAGGTGCATCAAAATACCCTCCGATTTCCTAATTAAAATAAGATATTCAACTACCGCTAAAATATTAAGGGTTGCTCTGGCTTTCGCCGAAAGCTTTTCGGCTTCGGTTTTAAACCAGTGTTTGTAGCTTAACGGCGATGTTGACAAGCCGCCCTCCATACCCTGAGGGAGAAGTTTTGCAAGGATAGCAAACAGGCGTTTGGTGTAGTCCACACGGTCAGCGCTAAGCCAATCTGGAGCGTGCACCTGATCTTTTACCACTGCGTGATGAAAATTGCCGTAAGGAAATCCGTTGATCGTAAAAACGTACGCCTCGTTGTCATCCAGCCAATTTTTAAATTCTACTAAAATAGCTTCGTTACTGAGGTCAAGGCTTGCGGCATTTGATAATCGTAAGCCCAGGCCCATCGGTTTATCCGGAGAAATTTTGCTTTTGATAATCGGAAAATAGGCACTTATTTCAGCAAAATGATCGCTCCAACTTTCGCCAGAGTGGATATTGCTGCAATAGCTTACGTGTGCCGAATTTATTTCCATTAAACTTTAACTTTGTTTAGCGTGGCCGGATCAAAATTGTGCAGAACAAGTTCGGCGTGCCGCATCAGGCTGATATCAATCTCATGAACTTCTATTCCCTGGCCGATATTTTCCAGCAGCATAATGGTAAGCTGACCACCGAGGTGCTCTCGGAATTCTTGTAACCCGGCCAGAATCTCGCTGTTTGCGGAAGTCATAGACATCAGCGGATGCGTTAACTCAAAATCCAGCTTTTGCAGCAGATGAATTATTCGGCTCGCCTGTTTAGCGGGTAGCAAGCCGGCAAGATTAGAATAAATGGTGTCAAGCGCAATGCCCATGGCAACGGCTTCGCCGTGGAGCACGTCAAAATTGCTGAGTTGCTCTAACTTATGGGCACTCCAATGCCCGAAATCCAGCGGACGCAATGATCCGCGTTCAAACGGGTCGGTACCACCAATATGCATTACATGAAGTTGAGCGCAGCGCTTAATGAGCTCGTTCATGGCTTTCAGATCCCGGTTAACAAGATCCGTTGCGTGGTTTTCAAGCCAATTGAAGAACTGTGCATCATTGATCAGAGCAACTTTAACCGCCTCAGACATTCCTGCGATCCAATCCCTTTGCGTTAAGGTTTTTAAAAAAATATCGTCGTTAAAAACAGCCACAGGTGGCGTAAACGTCCCGAGGAAATTTTTCTTTCCGAAATAATTAACGCTGTTTTTTACGCCCACCCCCGAATCATTTTGCGACAGAACCGTTGTAGGAACCCGGCTGTGTTTAATTCCGCGGTGGGCAATGGCTGCCGCATAGCCCGCAACATCTAACAGGGAACCACCTCCAATGGCGATTAAATAAGAATGCCGGTCAATTTTATGCGTGTTAACGGCAGATAGCAATTGTTGCAGGAAAACATCCTCATTCTTTACTACTTCGCCGCCGGGCAGCACAATAATGTCATCAATCAACTCCCATCCCGGTTGATCTTTAAAATAAAGCTTTATTTGGCTGGTTAAATCGGGGTGATTCTTTAAAACGCCCTCGTCTATAACAAACAGAAGCTTTTTGGTACTTCCGCCAACAGTATGCTGAGCAAAAAAATCAGCCAGCAAGCGGTTAGATGTGTCGAAGAGCGACGAGGTGAAAAAAACATTGTATTCAAACTTTACCGAGAAAGTCTGCTTTATATGATCCATAGGTGGGTTACACAAATTTCTTAATAAAAGGCGGCTTCAGTGGCCGAAGGTAAATATAGAGTTCGGTTAAGTAACGGCAAATATTTTAGCCAGCCAAAGCGAAAGGGGCAATAATAACAAAATAAAGAACGCCATGCTTAACCAGCCAAATGTGGCGGCCCAGGCTGCATCCATAATAATCAAAGAAATGACTCCAGCTTTTACAGCTTTTCCTATATTTTTGCCGGATGGTTGGCCAATTGCTTTTGCAAGGGGGGAAAGAATGGCCAGCATAAAGGCCAAAATGAATAAAGACGCCGCCAATATGGTTTGTCTTTCTATCGCAAACCAGAGAATTGAGCCGCCCACTGTTAAATATAAAGCGCCTGCCCGGTAGAGATTTTTCTTTTTGCCACCGTGCACTTCGCCCTGACTGATATGCGTTACCGCGAAGATATAAATCAGCGGCACCAGGCCTACAAAAAAAAATTCCTGAAGCGCTAAGGGAATAATACTCAGGCCTAATAATAAATTTAAGCCGCGGCAAAAACCCATGTTCATCGGACCCAGCCAGGTGTGGTGCTTTGCGTATAAATCGTAAATTAATGCAAAAACAGCGATGCCGGCCGCCAGTATTCCCGAAGCAACGCTGGCCAAAAATCCGAAAATTACACCTACTATTAAAAGCGTGGTTCCAAGCAAACTGGCATTTCTGACACTGATGGCTCCGGATGGAATTGGTCTTTCGGGCCGTTCAACGCGGTCTAATTCAGCATCGAAAACATCATTAAAAACTATTCCCCCGGCGTACAGGCAGGCAGTAGCAACACATAGAAAAACAACGGGATTATAAGGCTGTCCGATGGAGCCGATTTGTAAAAAAAAGCCTGAAATAGCAATACCGGCAAGCACATCCGCCACAGCGGTAAGCATATTGGCAGGCCTCATCAGCCTAAGATAAACGGTTAGAGATTTCAATTAACTGATAATGATGGAAGACTTATCAATACGCGGCTGCTGGCCTCCACGCAAAACGGTATTACCTTCAAAACGCTTACTCTGGTCAACACCGGTTAAAACATTAAAATCTGCTTCATCAATCTGTCCGCTTTTGCCGAAAGCAGCTATGGCATTTGCGTAAGTAACCAATCGAATATCTTCATCGCTAATGCCTTTCATCTTCATGAGAGCCGCTGTTTTTGGCACCGCCAGCGGGTCGCTGATGCCCCAATCGGCGGCAGAGTTGATCATAATACGCTCGGGTCCATATTGTTTAACAATTTCAACCATCCGTTCGTTCCCCATTTTGGTAAAGGGGTAAATGGTAAAAGCGGCCCAAAAACCACGTTCCAGCACCTCCTGCACGGTTTCTTCATTATTGTGGTCTACAATAACCATAGCCGGATCAAGCCCGTGTTCAATGGCAATATCCATGCTCCGTTGCGTGCCCCGTTTTTTGTCGCGGTGCGGAGTATGGATCTGTACGGGCAGTTCCGCCTGTTTGGCAAGCTCCAGTTGCAGGCGATAGTATTTGTCTTCGGCGGCAGTCTGGTCATCAAAACCAATTTCGCCAATTCCAACAACGCCCTCCTTGTATATAAAAAGCGGTAAAATTTCCATCACCTGTTCGGCCAGCCGTTCATTATTCGCTTCACGCGAATTGAGGCCGATTGTGCAATAATGCTTTATACCGAACTGCGATGAGCGGAACCGTTCCCAGCCAATTAAACTGCTGTAATAATCTTTAAATGTATCAATCCCGGTGCGGGGCTGCCCCAGCCAAAAGGCGGGTTCAATAAGGGCTACCACGCCGGCATCTGCCATTGCCTGGTAATCATCTGTTGTGCGGGAAGTCATGTGCACATGCGGGTCAAAAAACTTCATGCCCTTTATGGCTTCAAGATCAACGGGCACAAAGGCGCCTTTTTCCGGTTTGTGATCGTATTTGAGTGAAACGCTGCAGCACATAGTTTTTCGTTTATTAAACCTGATGCTCCTCTTCAAGGATTTTCCAGGTGATTTGTTCGTTTTGTACGGCTAAGGCCAGTTTTGGTTCGGTTTGTATAAGCTCGAGCGCCGGATGGTAACCTGATTGGAATGCAATAACAGCAGCAGTTTTTCGGTCGCTATCGCTATTGCTTTGAAATAATCTTTTTACATCCTCAAAAAGCACTTCGTCTAAAAACGGAGCAGTTAAACGCCAAAGTTGCGGATTGACTGAACGGCCTGCCGCCCAGCGTTCGTGAGCGTAGTCTGATAAAATATACGCCAATTCTTCGTTGCTGCGACGGTCTAAACCAGAAATTTTGTTAACATCTTTATCTGTAAAAAACGCTTTTAATACCATTTGGTTCCAGGCATGTTGATCTAAATTCTGCTCCGGATAGGGGTTGTGGTACATTATGGCCTCGAGAACGCTTCCCAGATTACTCCTGATCCCTTCTGCACAGCGAACTTTCCACATGTCGGGAAAAGACAGCAAGCCGAGGGAAGAGTAAAGGGCAACCAATTCGTTCATCTCGGCACCTGCGAATAAGCTTTCAATTGATTGAAAATAGGTTTCCGGCTTCGCGTGATCTATTTTGATCAGTAAAAAAACCCTGGCCAGCCTATCAATAGTATAACCAGAAACAGAAAAGCCCGGATAAAGTGCATTCAGTTTCGAAGCCTGGTCGCTAGTTACAGTTATTGGTTTCTTGCCGGTTTTGCGGGGTAAACTTGTAAAAAGCTGATTGAGTGCTGGCGATACCGAAGATTTCTGTAGCGTTTGCTTTAACCAACCGCAAAATTCGGCGCTAGAATTGGTTGTAACAAGCTCTTCTAAAATTTCGCTGATTTTCTCCCGATCGGTGTTCAACATAAAAATCAATTTAGATGCCTCGCCGGCTATTGGTTATTGCGAAAAAAGAAATAGTTGACAGACAATGCTGCAACCAGTATCAGCAATCCAAAAAACTCGCGGGTTTTTTCAATGTATGGTTTTGTGGCCTGCATGCTTTCGGTTATGCTCGGCCGGTTGTACTTCGAAATCCAATCCAGGGCACCATCCTTAACAAAGAAAAGGAAAATAGCGTACGCTAAATAAGCCAGAATTAAAACGAGATACACAGACGGGTAATATTTTTCGAAAACAATAAGACCGCAACTTAAAGCTGCAACCGCGTAAATTGGAACCCAGAGCCACGAATCTTTATCATTCAGGTTAAACCAGGCGAACAGCATAAAAGCCAAAAAGAAAACGGAGTTTAGTATTTTGATAAACATAGATTAAAGTATGACACTGGATTTTGATCAAAAATCCTCCACCTAGACGAAGGTAGTAAGAATTTAAAGCCCGATTTCCTCTAAAGGGATTTTAAATTTTGTAGTTAAATGAGCTTAACAAATAATAGAATATGCAAACAAATTTTTATAGCGACTGTCATATTTAGGCAACTCTTTTTTAAAGATGTTTAAAAAAAATGTTATGAAAAATTTAAAACAAAAATTGGCGATGCCTTTGGCGATGCTGGCGGGTATCTTTTGCGTTATGGCGCTTTCGTTCCTTCCCGCGTGCCAACGAAATTCAGAATCGAAAATTTCAGAGAGCGATTTTGACATGATTGAAGTACCGGAAGGTTACAAAGTGGAAAAAGTAGTAGGCGGACTTAATTTTCCGACGGCAATAACCTGGGATGCTGCGGGTAAAATGTATGTTTTAGAGGCTGGTGGTGGGTTTTTGCCCGAACCATCTCCGGCAAGAATTCTTGAGATTGAACAGGACCAAACAACCGAACTTATTAATCTTTCGGCAAGAGGTTTAGAGGCTCCTGTAGTAGGACTATCTTTTTGTGACAACGGTTTTTTTATTTCGCATAGATCCAGCGATCTGACAGGGGCGGTTTCAAAGGTATCTTTAAATGGTTCGTCTGTGACGCAAATTCTAACGGGCTTCTCCAACAGCGGTTCCGAGCATCCGCTCAACGACGTAAGATTGGGCCCTGACGGCAGAGTATATCTGGCGGTTGGGCCTGCCGGAAATTCGGCTGTAATGGGCCCCGATGTAGCTCCATTTGTGAGCCGCACCCCATCGCTCCAAACCAGCAGCGCACAGGATTTAGTGCTTTTAGGAAAGAACTTTAAATCTGAAGATTTCCGTACCAAAGATAATTTAAACGATTCTGTGTTATCGGGTGCATATGTACCTTTTGGCGTAGAGACTACCCCAGGCCAGGTTATCAAAGGAACTAATAAACCCGGTGGAGCAATTGTGTCTTTTGATCCAAACAACGCAGAGGGATCATTGCAGGTGCATGCGTCTGGTTTAAGAAACGTTATTGGCTTAGCCTGGTGTAAAGACGGGGCAATGTACGCCTCTGTTAACGGGTATGATGTCCGCGGGTCCAGACCAGTCCGTGACCTGTTTGACGCAACCTATAGAATAACAAAGGGAACCTGGTATGGTTGGCCTGATTTCTCGGCTGCGCTGGAGCCCTTAACCGACCCTAAGTTTGAAGTCGAAGATCAGTATCAGGGACAGGTATTTTTAAACGGTTTGCCACAGGGCAAAAATCTAGGATTTGTTATAGATCATCAGGCGAGCGGATTAAAGATTGCATCAAAAAGTTTAATTGCTGGACTGCATCCTTTCCATTCCTCTCCGTCTATGCTGGATGTGGCACCCGACAGCTGGGGGGAATTTGCCGATCATCTGTTTGTTGCCGAATGGGGTGATTTAACTCCTCCTACAGATCCCGTAATTTCCAGAACCGGATATCGGATTGTCAGAATAAATCCGAAAACGAAAGTGCTTGAATCTTTTCTGAGTAATAAGGGAAACAAGCCCGGATCAGAATTAAATGCCGCAGGAAAAGCTCTCGAGCGTCCTTTCGATGTAAAATTCGGTCCGGATGGTGCAATGTATATTGTAGATTATGGCCAGGTGAAAATAGCACCCGAGCGGAAAGCTGAGGGACGCGAGCCCTACGCTTACATACCCGCAACAGGGGTGGTTTGGAAAGTAACGAAGATAAAATAGCGGAAAAAGTAAGGTAGAGAGTTGTTAAAAGCAGCGTTATTTTGGTAATGCTGCTTTTTCTTCGTTTGGGCATCAGGGTTTGGTCACATAACAAAAAAGTATTCGTTAATTTAATAATGAGTAAAGGCCAGCAAATTGTTTCCGATTGGTATAAAGCTAAAAGCTGGCAGCAGTTCGGCTTCCAGCAGGAAATGGAAGAAGTTTTTTTGGCGGGATATTCTGGTTTGCTGAACGCTCCAACGGGCAGCGGCAAAACTTTCGCCATGTTTCTCCCCTTTATCGCCCAATACATTAACGCTTACCCGGATGACTATCTGACCCGCAGAAATAACGGTTTGCGCTTACTGTGGATTACTCCGCTCAGAGCGTTAACCAATGATATCCGCAAGGCCATGCAAACCGCGGTTGACGATCTGGAAATTCCCTGGAGGGTGGCTACCCGAACAGGCGATACCTCTGCCCGGGAGAAACTCGAACTAAAAAAGCGCCAACCCGAGGTTTTGCTCACTACCCCCGAAAGTTTGCACCTGATGCTGGCATCAAAAGACTATTCAAAACTATTCGAAAATCTGGACGCGTTGGTGGTTGATGAGTGGCACGAGTTATTAGGCACCAAACGTGGCGTACAATTAGAATTAGGCTTATCGCGATTAAAAAGCCTCAAACCGAAATTAAAAATTTGGGGAATATCGGCAACCATTGGCAATCTGGAGCAGGCTGCAGAAGTTTTATTAGGGAATACCATTCCGCAGGACCGTATCCGAATGGTGCGATCAAGCATTGATAAAAAAATAATTATCGAATCTGTAATCCCGGAAAATGTCGAGAAATTTTCCTGGGCCGGTCACTTAGGTATTAAGCTGTTGCCGCAGGTTATGGAAATTGTAGCCCGTAGTAAAACCACTTTGATATTTACCAATACGCGGTCCCAAACAGAGATTTGGTATATGGCTATTCTGGATAGATACCCGGAATATGCCGGCATCATGGCCATGCACCACGGCTCGCTTGATAATGAATTGCGCAACTGGGTTGAAAACGCATTGCACAACGAAATGCTAAAGTTAGTTGTCTGCACTTCCAGTCTTGATTTGGGTGTTGATTTCAGGCCCGTTGATACAGTTATTCAAATTGGCAGCCCAAAAGGCGTTGCCCGTTTTATGCAGCGAGCCGGCCGTAGCGGGCATCATCCGGGAGCAATATCTAAAGCCTGGTTTGTGCCTACGCACTCGCTTGAATTGCTGGAGGGCTCGGCTTTAAAGCAGGCAATTTTGGAAGGTGTTTTTGAAAGTCGCGATCCTATCATTTTGGCTATGGATGTGCTGATGCAGTATCTGGTTACGCTGGCGGTATCAGACGGTTTTATCCCGGGCGAGATTTATGAAGAATTAAAAACTACATACGCTTACGCCGATCTTGAGTTTAAAGATTATCAGCAGATATTGGAATTTATAACCAGCGGCGGTAAAACGCTTTCTGCTTACGACGAGTTTTTAAAGGTTGAAATTGAAAACGGACTTTACAAGGTTAAAAACAGGCGGGTGGCCATGAGACACCGCTTAAGCATGGGAACCATTGTAGGAGACGTAAATATGCGGGTTAAATTTCTAACAGGCGGCTTTTTGGGCACTATTGAAGAAGGCTTTATCTCCAAATTGAAAATAGGTGATAATTTTCATTTCGCCGGCAGAAGCCTGGAGCTGGTTAAAATTAAGGAGATGACGGCTTTTGTTCGGAAATCGCCAAAAAAGAAAGGCATTATTCCGAGTTGGATGGGTGGTCGCATGCCACTGTCGTCACAACTATCAGCAATGTTCAGGCAGAAATTAGATGAGGTTGCCAGGGGCGAAGAAACCGATATCGAAATTACTGCGCTGAAACCCTTGTTTGAGGTGCAGTCAAAGTTGTCGCACATTCCGCGGAAAACGGAGTTTCTGATCGAAAAATTCAAGTCGCGGGATGGTTACCATCTTTTCTTTTACCCTTTTGAAGGCCGCTTGGTGCACGAAGGGATGGCTTCCATTTTCGCTTACCGGATATCGAAGCTTCGGAAAGCCAATTTTTCAATCGCCATGAATGATTACGGATTTGAGCTTCTGACGGACGATGAGGTTTCAATTGAAAAAGCGCTTGCAAATAACCTGTTTACTATTGATAATCTACTGGACGATATTCAGCAGAGTTTAAACGCCACAGAAATGGCCAGAAGGCGCTTTCGCGATATTGCCCACATCGCCGGTTTGGTATTTACGGGTTTCCCCGGAAAGGGGATGAAAAGCAAACACCTGCAAGCCTCAACCTCATTGCTTTTTGATGTGTTTGAAGAATACGAGCCCAACAATGTGCTGGTAAGGCAGGCATATCATGAAGCATTGCAGTTTCAGTTAGAGGAATTTAGATTGCGGGCCGCTTTGCAGCGAATTCAAAAGTTAAAGGTGGTCATCACGGAAAGTGAGCAACCCACACCTTTTGCGTTTCCGATATTGGTTGATGGCCTTAGCCGCGAAAAGCTGATTACAGAAACGCTCGAAGAGCGGGTGGCAAAAATGAGTTTGCGGTATGAAAAAAGCTCGTTGATTAAATAAAAACAACAGAGCTTATTTCGATTTTAAGGCATCAGTTCCATAAATAAGAAATACCGAATTAAACCAGGGAACTATCCTGTTATAAAAATCGAAATCAGGTTGGTTCGTTAATTTTTTCTTCAGCAGTTTCCAGATCATCCTGATCGGCCTGAGGCTCCTCCTGCGATTTTTTTGCCTCGGGCTCATACTGAAGTTTTATATACATCGGAAAATGGTCTGAGCCGCAATTATCAAGTCGCTGCATTTCTACCAAAGTAAAATCATTCGAGACGAAAATATGATCAAGCGGAAAGCGAAGTCCCGGATATTTGGCATGAAAAGTATTAAAAAACCCTCTGCCGCGGCGTGGGTCGAGCAAACCGCTGATGCGGGAAAAAAGCTCTGTGGTATAACTCCAGGCTACGTCATTTAAATCTCCGGCTACTATCACCGGGTATTTGCTGGTTTTCGCCGCTTTTGCAACCATTAAAATTTCTTTATCTCGTTCAGTTGACCGAGGGTTCTCACCCGGCACGGGAGGTGTTGGGTGCAGGCCGTGCATCCGCACGATATCGCCGGAAGGCAGATTAATGCATGTATGAACCGATGGAACGTCATCCTCAACCAGATACCTGACTTTAGATTCTGTTAGTTCCAGTCGGGAATAAAGAATCATCCCATAGGTGTTCTCAAGCGGCACCAGCATGGTATTTGGATACGTTGCTGACAGTTTTTCGTGAGCATAATCAGCCCATTTTTTATCTGTTTCTACCAGCATAATCACATCAGCATTCGCATTAATCACCATTTGTAAATATTCCTTGTAGTGATCATTGTGCTGACAAACATTACCGATATACAGGCTGAGGCACTTATCCGGTTGATAATTGGAGGTTTTTATTATTTGTTTCCGGGCTAAAAAAGTGAACGGGAACACTTGAAATGAAAGATAGCCGGTATTTAAGATCAGTAAGGCGATCAGAATTTTATCTGGCAGCGATTCGAAATCCCAAAAGGTAAAAAGTGCCGCGGCAACCAACACATTAATGGTTAATTTCTGAATTCGCGGATATTCAAATACTCTGAAAAACCAGAAATCCAGTCTTATGAGTGGCAATAAGGATAATACGATGATCAGATATCCGACAGCAGACACGAAAGTTTTTAATAATCCCAATGGCTTTTTGTTTAAGCAAACATAATAATTTATGTGAGATCAGCTAAGTACCAGAATAAATAGGAGGTTTAAAATATTATGCTTCCCTTACCGAAGTGGCAGGTTATTTGCAAGCCTTGCTCAAACCTAAAAATCATGAATTTAAAACGAACTTTTGGCCTTATTTTAACTGTTCTCGGCATAGTAGGTCTGATCTATTCTGCAATAGGCTTTGTGCAAAACTCTGAAGGTGCCAAACAGCTTATCGTGTTCGCTGTGCTCGGGGTAATATTCTTTTTTACGGGAATAAGTCTGATCAGGAATACCGCCGACCAAGCAAAATAGTCGCATTTTGGGGTATAAGCTGCCACAAAAAAAAGAGGCCTTTGGCCTCTTTAATTATATGTTTAGTCCAATATTAATTCATATTGTCACGCAATGATGAAAGCAGACGGCCACCTTTATAATAATATCTTCTCCAGTAATCTTCGTCGAGGTCACTAATCATCACACCTTTACTGCTGGAGGCATGGGCAAATTTATTGTTGCCCATATATACACCCATGTGAGTAATAGACCGGCTACCAATTTTAAAAAATACCAGATCTCCTTCTTTCAGTTCGCTTTTGCTTACCGGGTTAACCATGCTGAAGATGTTTCTTGAATTGTTGCCGATTACGGTATTGAAAACTTTATTGTAGAGCTGGTGGGCGAAACGGGAACAATCAATGCCATTTTTTGAACCTCCACCTAAACGATAAGGGGTGCCAATCCAGTCATAAACAAATTGATAAAGTTTAAGATTTGACGAAGCCGATAAAGCTACACCCATTATCTGGGTAAAATATTCGGTAGCTAAATTATCCGGATCTTCTATTTTAACAGTGGAGTTTTGATTTTTATTCGTTGTTTGCGCCTCAGCCGACACATAAGAAATGATAAGTAGCAATGCTACAATTACTTTTTTCCTCATTCTATACTGGGTTTTAATAGTTAAAAACGACAAGACTATTAACGCCTTATACTGACAATTATTTCGGAATGTTTCAAAACTAAAATAATTATCAATTGTTTCAAACCTTCTGTAGTTTATTTAACATTTGTTAACATCTCCAATAAAATCCGTTTTCGCATCGCTTACCGTCTCCAGAGCATCCCGTCTTGCAGTTCAACAAAACAAATTGTAATTCTTTTTTTTATCAGATATAGTTAGATTTGTCATCCCTGCCACGTTCCGGCAGATTTTAAATCACATCATTACGAAATGAGTTCAGTAGAAATAACGAAAGAGGTTTATCTGCATTGGTATGA
>JBGTBV010000081.1:0-2162 GCA_041749185.1 Daejeonella sp.
TCAGGTACCGCGAGGTTGGAATAACCAACTTCCCTCGGATCTAATTATTAACTATCGATTTGAATTAATTAAAACTCTATTACAGAATCATTATATGGCCTTGCAGACTAATGCTTCGATTAATACTGGAACGATTTTAAATGATATTGGAGCAGGAGTTTTGTTAAAGACAGGAATGCTGCACCCTGCTATGCAAGACTTAATTTATCATGGTAAACAAATATCAGTTTACTTTTTTGGTGGCATATCCTATACGTATGTAATCAGCAACCGATTATTGTCCGCATCTCACGTTAGCCGGATTCCAATCGCACGGCAAGTGTATAGTTATCAATATGGATTAGAAGTTTCCTTTCATTCTTTTAAGCTAGCCTATACGTTGCATGCCGCAACCCGGCAACGAATTGATATAGAAGGGCACCGCTATGGAAGTATCACACTTGCTTTCAGAATAGTTTAATTCCGTTATAAATTGAGCTACATACTATTTATTTCTAGAGGAAGAAATGTTAAGTCAAAGGGAATTCTCGTCATTTTTTCAAACTTGGTTTGCCCTCACCTTCGTATCGTCAATCAGCCGAAGTAAAATGAAGGCCGATACAAAACAAAATTCATTTTAAATAAAACAAATTAAAATTATGTCAACATTAAAACCGCTCACACGCGAACAAGCAAGTCCTGCTGTTCAACCTATTTTTGATCTGTTAAAATCTAAAGTAGGAATGGTACCTAATCTTTATGCTACCATTGCTAATTCACCCAACACGTTACCTGCCTATCTAGCTTTTGATGAAGCTCTTGGAAAAGGAGTATTTACCGCTAAGGAACGTCAGGCTATTTTCCTGGTGGTATCACAAGTAAATGGTTGTCAGTATTGTCAGTCGGCTCACACCGCGGGAGGTAAAATGAACGGGTTCACCGAGGAGGAAACCATTCAACTAAGAACCGCGACCATTGCTGATGAGAAATTGAGAGCACTTACTTCACTAGCCGGTGAAATTACCCGTTCACATGGCCAACCTTCACAGAAATCTCTTGAAGATTTTGCAAAAGCTGGTTACGGAAATGATGCACTTGTTGAATTAGTAGCACACATCGGATACAAAACGGTGGCGAACTACCTGCATAACATTGCCCATTTTCCAATTGACTTTCCTGTTGCGAAAGAATTGGAAGGCGTTCCTGCTTAGTCATGAAAAAAACATCGTTAGATTTTATTGAAAATATGGAAAACAAAATCAATTGGAAAAACGCGATTCTCGCAGGGGTAGCAGGAACTATACTGTTTGATATTTTCGGACTCGTTATGACCGGTCAATGGTGGGACATGCCTGCACTGCTGGGAGAAAAGACAGGCCTAGGGATGGCCTATGGAGTATTTGGACACTTTAGTAATGGAATATTACTGGCCATACTCTATGCTGGAATAGCGCCATCGATCTGGGGGCCTTACTGGCTTAGGCCTTTTATCTTCATTACAGCCCAGACCATCGCTCTGGTGTGGTTCTTTATGTTTCCATTATTGGGGGCAGGTGTTGCAGGAAGCAATGAAGGCCCCATGATGGCCATAGGATCACTTATGAGGCATTGGGTATTTGTAATTCCGTTCATCTTCCTGATCAATAAGGATCTTTTCAAGTCTTGAGCGATGCCTGAATGGGAAATTCGAACGAAAATAATTTATAGTAATTTTAAAATGATTAATAACATGATTAGATACAGAATTTTCCAAGCAGTCATGCCATTTTTGGTATTGTCCGCCTTTATTTTCAGTGCTCCTGTTCAAGCGCAGCAGGAGAAGAAAAAAGCACCGGATTTTGAGGTGACAACGACTGATGGAAAGAAAGTAAGTCTGAAACAATCCATCAAGGACAGCAAACCTACGGTGATTTATTTTACTGCATCCTGGTGCCCGATGTGTGCGAAAAACTGGCCGGCACTTTCTGAGGTTTATCCTGAGTATAAGGACAGGTTAAACTTTGTTGCCATTGGCATTGACCCGACAGATGATGACAAGGTAATGAGTAAACTGGCCCGGGAAAAAGGCTTTACGTTTCCTATCACGGCAGGAACCCCTAAGGTGATGATAGACTTTGGCGTGCAGAGCCAAGCCACTACGGTGGGAATAGATCGCAAAGGGTACGTGGCTTTTCAAAAAGACA
>JBGTBV010000082.1:0-2820 GCA_041749185.1 Daejeonella sp.
CGGCTCCTTGCGCTATTTCTCCTATGGATCAATACAGTTAACGGATAATAGCATGCAGGATATTGGTGTATACAGTCCCAACGAGTTTGCCGTTGATGGCACCTTTGCCCGTAAGTTCGGCGACAACTTTTCGCTGGGTACCGCAATCCGGTATATCCGTTCAAGCTTAAGCAACGGGCAGTTTAACGGCCAGGACATCAGACCTGCCTCGGCCCTGGCTGCAGATGTTTCTGCATATTTTAGAAACGGTACGGTACTTTTAGGAAAGGATGCCGAGCTGGCTTTCGGGGTCAATATCTCAAACATTGGTACCAAAGTGAATTATTCTGATGCCGCTGATAAGTCATTTCTGCCGACCAACTTAAAACTCGGCGGTGCCAGTACCTTCAATATAGACGATTTTAATAAGTTTACCGTTGCGCTGGATATTAACAAACTTCTGGTGCCTACCAACCCGATCAGAGATGAGAATGGTCGGATCATTGATGGCCGCGACCCCGACCGTTCCGTTCCCTCAGGTATTTTTGGGTCTTTTTCTGATGCGCCGGGCGGATTTTCTGAGGAACTTAAAGAGATTAGTTATTCGCTCGGAACCGAATATTGGTATAACAAACAGTTTGCCGTTCGGGCCGGATATTTTTACGAAACGCCGGCTAAAGGCGACAGGCAATACCTCACGCTGGGGGCCGGCCTGAAATACAACGTATTCAATTTAGACTTCGCCTACCTGGTAGCTAATCAGCAAAAAAGTCCGTTGGCGCAAACACTGCGGTTTTCGCTGTTATTTAATTTTGAAAAATAGACTGATGAAGATCCGGGTAGGGTTTGGTTTTGACGTTCATCAGCTTAAAACTAACCATCCTTTCTTTGTTGGCGGCGTGCGGTTAGAGCACCACGCAGGCGCCTTTGGTCATAGTGACGCCGATGTGCTTATACATGCGATATGCGATGCTTTATTAGGAGCGGCCAATCTGCAGGATATCGGGTTTCATTTCCCGAACACAGACGAACGTTTTAAAGGGATAAGCAGCCTGATTCTGCTTGAAGAAACTTCGCGGCTGTTGCGGGAAAAAAAATGGGCTATCGGGAATATTGATTCGATGATTTGTTTAGAGGCACCCAAATTGCTTCCCTATGTAGATTTGATGAAGCAAAATATTGCGCAATCTGCTCAAATACCAATGGACGATATTTCTATAAAAGCCACGACAAATGAAAAAATGGGATTTGTTGGACGCGAAGAAGGCGTGGCGGCATACGCCGTTTGCCTGATTGAAAAAGCCGGTTAGTTTTTAGCCTCCGGAAGTTTGACAGTAGAAAAATCAGCCCCGCACTTACCACAGCCACTTGAGCAGCCTTTATCTGCCTTTAAATTTCTAAAAAGCATCCGGCCAACGTACAGCAATGCCACGGCAAACAGAACTATCAATATTATCTCCTGTGTTTCCACGAAGCAAAGATAAAATTTTGAGCTTATTATTTTTGTCAGGCAACTTTCAGAAATGCTGACCTATTAAATTTCGGATTATTAAAACTACCTTTGCGGAAATTTTTCAAAGTAGTTTTTACATGCAAAATATCCGGAATATAGCGATAATCGCCCACGTTGACCACGGCAAAACCACGCTGGTTGATAAAATATTACACCAAACGAACCTCTTTCGCGATAACCAGCAAACCGGAGATTTGATATTGGATAACAATGATTTGGAGCGGGAACGAGGCATTACCATCGTATCAAAAAACGTTTCGGTAAATTATAAAGGCGTTAAAATTAATATTATTGATACTCCCGGTCACGCTGATTTTGGCGGAGAGGTGGAGCGGGTTTTGAAAATGGCCGATGGGGTGATCCTGCTGGTTGACGCTTTTGAAGGTGCCATGCCGCAAACCCGATTTGTAACCCAGAAAGCTCTTGCCCTTGGCCTTAAGCCTATTGTAGTGGTTAATAAGGTAGATAAAGAAAATTGTCGGCCAGAAGAAGTTTACGAATCAATTTTTGAGTTGTTTTTCAATTTGGAAGCTACCGAAGATCAGCTGGATTTTCCAGTCCTTTACGGATCATCTAAACACGGGTGGATGAGCACCGACTGGAAGAACGAAACCGAAGACATCACCCCGCTTCTTGATGCGGTGTTAGAGTTTATTCCGCCGGCGCCAATTTCTGAAGGCACGTTGCAAATGCAGATCACGTCGTTAGATTATTCGAGCTTTGTAGGCCGTATTGCTATCGGGCGTGTTGCCCGTGGTGTTGTTAAGGAAAATCAGCCGGTATCTTTAGTAAAACGCGACGGACGCATACAGAAAAGCCGGATTAAGGAATTATATGTGTTTGAAGGGCTGGGGAAAGTGAAGGTTTCTGAGGTAAAATCTGGCGACTTATGCGCCGTTGTGGGTATAGACGGCTTTGATATAGGTGATACCATTGCCGATTTCGAAAATCCGGAACAGTTGGAGGTGATCCATATTGATGAACCAACAATGAATATGCTCTTCACCATCAACAACTCTCCCTTTTTTGGTAAAGAAGGTAAGTTTGTTACTTCGCAGCGTTTGCGTGAGCGGTTGTACAAGGAAATGGAGAAAAACCTCGCACTCAAAGTAATTGAAACTGATTCGCCGGATTCTTACCTGGTCTATGGTCGTGGGATATTGCATTTATCAGTACTTATAGAAACTATGCGCAGAGAGGGTTACGAATTGCAGGTAGGCCAGCCGCAGGTTATTATTAAAGAGATTGATGGGGTGAAATGCGAGCCGATTGAGACGCTAATTGTTGACGTTCCTGCCGAGGTATCGGGCAAAGTAATTGAATTGGTA
>JBGTBV010000083.1:0-3717 GCA_041749185.1 Daejeonella sp.
TGTAAAGCCGTGGCCCATTTATGGAAGAAAAGATGGAGGCGCAATCATGTATTTTATGATACACGCAACCGATCATCCGGAAGCTCCAAAATTGATGGCCCGTGCTTATTCAAAAGCAGTTTCTCCCAAAGAATCAATCGAACAATTAAATCTGGACCTAGGGTTAAATAGTTAAAAATGTAATTAAAGATTAAAAATTTTCATTGGGAAAATTTCAGGTAATGAGTGATAAGACTGAAAAACTTGAGGAATTCATCTCTTATTCAAAAATTTTAAAAGGTGATGAAAAGGGAGAGGCTCAGGTTTTTTGTGACCGTTTGTTTCAGGCGTTCGGTCATAAAGGCTATAAAGAGGCTGGGGCAGAGCTTGAATTTCGGATAAAGAAAAAATCAACGGGGGGAACAAGTTTTGCTGACCTAATATGGAAACCTCGCCTTCTTCTTGAAATGAAAAAGCGAGGGGAAAAATTATTTTTGCATTACAAGCAGGCTTTTGATTACTGGGTTCACGCTGTACCCAATCGACCCCGCTATGTTGTTCTTTGCAACTTCGATGAATTTAGGATTTATGATTTTGATAAGCAAATTGACGAACCTGTGGACGTAGTCACCCTTACCGATCTTCCCCTTCGATACCCTGCGCTCAATTTCTTATTTCCAGATAATCCAGACCCAATTTTTGGGAATGACCTTGAAGCAGTATCGCGGGAAGCAGCAGATAAAGTCGCGCAGCTTTTTAATTCTCTTATGAACAGAGGAATTGATAGAGTGCACGCGCAGCGTTTCGTTCTTCAAGTTGTTGTCGCAATGTTTTCTGAGGATATAGATTTACTTCCGTCAGGGATTGTTTATAACCTGATAAATGACTGTCTCCATAAAAATCAGAATGCATATGATCTCCTCGGGGGATTATTTCACCAAATGAATGATCCTTCCCCTGCTAAAGGCGGCAGATTTCAAAATGTACCCTATTTTAATGGTGGCCTTTTCCAAACGATCAATCCGATTGATCTTAAACAACCAGAACTGACTTTAATTGGTGGTCCCGATGGAGCTGCGACAAAAGATTGGTCGAAGGTCAATCCGGCTATTTTCGGAACAATTTTCCAACAAAGTATGGATGAAACAGACCGCCATGCCTATGGCGCACATTTCACATCAGAAGTGGACATCCTGCGTATTATAACTCCAACAATTTCACGACCCTGGCGAGAACAAATTGTTAAGGCCTCAACGATGAAGGAGCTTTTGGCTCTCCGAAACCAGCTTATGGGCTTTAAGGTTCTAGACCCTGCTTGTGGTAGTGGAAATTTTCTTTATCTTGCATATCGCGAACTTGCCAGGGTTGAAATTGCCCTTTTAGCCCAACTAAAAACCTCAATCAGTAAAAACCGGTTCCATGAACTAGTAAAATCGGCATCAATAATCAGCCCTCTCCAATTTTATGGTATTGATCGAGATTCCTTTGGCGTAGAGCTTGCTAAAGTGACTTTGATGCTGGCTAAAAAATTAGCCCTTGATGAGGCTCTTGAAGTATTGGAACGGAATCAAATCGAATTGCCCTTACATGCAGATGAGGCCCTTCCACTTGATAATTTGGATGAAAACATTGTTTGTGATGATGCTCTTTTCGCCGCCTGGCCCGAGGTAGATGCTATTATTGGAAATCCCCCATATCAGAGTAAAAATAAAATGCAAAATGAGCTTGGCCGAACCTATATCAATAATGTACGGAGTTTTTATCCTGATATTGATGGCCGAGCTGATTATTGTGTGTATTGGTTTCGTCGCGCACATGACTATTTAAAGCCAGGGAAGCGGGCTGGTCTCGTTGGAACTAACACCATTCGGCAAAATTATTCCCGAACTGGGGGTTTGGATTATATCCTTCAGAATAACGGAACTATTACAGAAGCCGTTTCCACCATGAAATGGTCAGGAGAAGCTGCCGTTGACGTTTCCATTGTCAACTGGATAAAAGGACATGTCGCTGGGAAAAAACGACTCTACGCTCAAAAGGGAAATGATCCAACAAAGGGATGGAGTTATCGTGATCTGGATGCTATTGGGCCATCTTTATCTTTTGCGATAGATGTAACACAAGCTCTTCCTCTCAAAGCGAATGCAAAATCTGGTGGATGTTTTCAGGGACAAACCCACGGCCATCAAGGATTTCTTTTAACTCCAGAAGAGGCAAGAACAGAAATCACTGCCGATTGTAAAAATGCAGAAGTCCTTTTCCCTTATCTAATAGCAAATGAGCTAATTGGCAGAGAGGACTCCCTTCCCACCAGATATATTATTGACTTTCATCCTCGTGGTTTACTTGAATCGCAATTATATAAGAACCTAATTGGGCGCATTCAAAAAACTGTTTTGCCGGATCGTGAAAAGGCTGCAAAGGAAGAAGAGGAGAGAAACAAGGCGGCCCTAAAGGATAATACTGCCGCCAATGTTAACCATCATCATGCCAATTTTCTAAATAAATGGTGGTTACTCTCTTACCCTCGCGAAGAAATGATCTCTGCAATTGAAAAGCTGAAAAGATATATTGTTTGTGGACAAGTAACTCTTCGTCCAATTTTTGAGTTTATTAGCCCCCTCATCAGACCAAATGCTGCCCTTATTGTATTTCCTTATGAAGACGACTATTCCTTTGGCATTCTACAATCAGAAATTCATTGGATATGGTTCATCAATCGTTGTTCAACATTAACGGGGCGCTATCGTTATACTTCCAACACCGTCTTCGACTCTTTCCCTTGGCCCCAAAATCCCACGGTAAAATCAATAGAAAGAGTAGCAACAGCTAGTGCAGCCCTTCGGAAATTGCGCTACGAAATAAAATCCAAGCACAATCTTTCTTTTCGAGATCTTTACCGAACTCTGGAACTTCCTGGAGCCTCACCTCTAAAAGACGCTCATTTAAAATTAGATGAGGCTGTTCGTGAGGCTTATGGAATGACCAAAACCGAAGATTTCCTTCCTTTTTTACTGGACCTTAATCAAACCGTTGCTAAAAAAGAGGAAGCTGGAGAATTTGTCATTGGACCGGGTTTGCCCACGATTATAAAAGAAAGGCGGAAATTTATAACTGAAGATTGTCTAAAGCTTGAAAAGTGAGTTCAAGATTTTCCTCTTACTTTGATCCCTCCTTAATATCTTGAACAAGTCATAAATGTATGAATATCATTTTGTTTGCAAAAATTCTGCGTTGAAGGACCCCGCTCTAGTGAGGATAATTCCCCCCCTGCCACTGGCCAAATTTCAACCGACAAAAGGAGACCCGTTGGAAAATATTCACTCCCAGTTTTACTCCCGGTTTAAGACCCAACTATAGATCAACCAAAATCACTGTTCTTCACAAAAGAAATGGGGGCGTGTCGCACTGGAAGGCATATCAATAACTTTCCCATATCTCAAGGTAGGCCCACCATCCCAAGAGTCATAAAGTGATTCCATTTAATGCACTTCAGAGCTTTAACAGCCGTCTTGAAGAAATTGAAATTTTGCTAAAGCTTATCGAAGCAAGCTTAAGAACGCCTAGACATCCTGAAAAGGTTATAAAAAAAACAGGAGGCCATTTGTCGTGCCGCTATTGCATTGCTTTTTAGTCATGTGGAAGGCTTTTTTGAATCATTAGTATAAAACGTATTGCGATTTTATGAAAAAATTTGCACCCCAATCGCCAAACTCCCAATTCAAATGAGGCTCCTTC
>JBGTBV010000084.1:0-4286 GCA_041749185.1 Daejeonella sp.
ATGAAAACCCCGGATCTGTCAGCAACTGCCTCACTCTCTTTATTGTTTGGCGCAACCATTATTGAACTGGACGCCGAGATGGACAGCCGGACACAATATAAAACGGTTAAAGCAAAAACCTGGGATATGGCCGCTCAAAGCCTGGCAGAAGCAACAGCAACCGAGCCATCGGTATCCCCGATTGGAAATATTGACGGTTCGGCACTAAGTGATGTTACTGCCCAGGAAGAACAGCTGCTACAACATGGCGGATCAATAACTCCCGAAGAAATAAAGGCATGGGCCAATGCAAGCTTGTTGAAAAGCAGGATGGCCAAAATAAGAGGCCGGGTAAAGTTTGAAGGGATAGCCACATTAAACGCCGGGGATATGCTTGAACTGCATGGTTTAGGCGACCGCTTTAACGGAAATGCTTTTGTAAGCGGGGTTCGGCATGATTATACGGCAACCGAAGGCTGGAAAACCCAGGCCCAGTTTGGCCACACGCCCGATTGGTTTATCAATGAACCCGATGTGGTTAGCCCAAAAGCCGGCGGCTTGCTGCCCGGCACAAACGGGCTGCATACAGGGGTTGTGACTGACAATGAAGATCCGGAAGGAGAATTCAGATTGAAGGTGAAAATTCCTTTTATTAATGCGGAAGACGACGGGGTGTGGGCCAGGGTTGCTTTGGCCGATGCGGGTAATGAAAGAGGCCTGTTTTTCAGACCGGAAATAAATGATGAAGTACTGGTCGGCTTTTTATTTGACGATCCGCGGCAGCCGGTCATACTCGGTATGTTGCACAGCTCGGCACTGCCATCGCCCATCGATCCTTCGAACGATAATCACCAAAAAGGATATACCTCCCGGGAAAAATTGGTGCTGCTTTTTGACGATGAGAAGAAAAGCATTGCAGTGGAAACTCCGGGCGGCAATAAAATCACGCTAAGCGATGATGCAAAAGGTATTATCCTGGAAGATCAGAACGGCAACAAAATAACAATGGACGATAAGGGAATTGTGATTGAGGCTGCTAAAAAATTAGAGCTTAAAGCAGGAACCGAGCTTGCAATCGGGGGGCCGAAACTAAAGGTGAGTGCAGATAGCTCATTTGAATTGAAAGGCGGCAGTACCAAGTTGGAAAGCAGCGGCGTGATGACGATAAAAGGTTCGATGGTTAAGATTAATTGAGAGTGTGAGTTTGGAGCTGGCAGTTTTCAGCTGGCAGGTAGAGCCATTGTAAAATGCGAAGTGCCGGTTTTAATAAACCCGATAGGAGCGGCAGCCTTCGCCTCAGACGAGGCTAAAGCGGATAGCGGGGCTACCGTTAATAGTAGCACAAGCCTTGCTTTTCTAAAAAAATTGAGAATAACCTTGATGAAAAATATGAGTTTGTTACCTCATAATGTTAGAGTAATAGGAACACAAATAGAAAGTATAGTGCTGCTAATAGCTGGAAGGAGCTTTTAATTGGCAATTTGTTAGGGATTAAATTAATACTAAAAGGTATGCGAAGTTTAAATTGGTTTTTAGGGCGTGCCCCTACAGGTCGGGCTTTTCGCTTCAATCTTTTTGCCTCGCCTCAGGCGAAACAAAAGGGATTTCCGCTTCAATCCCTCACGCACCCAACACAGCAACATAAACCTGCTTACAACTAACCGCTAACAACCAAACAACTAATCAAGATCAACTATGCCTGCCGCACTCAGAGTTACCGATAAAACCAATCATGGAGGCACTGTAATGGGGCCTGGCGAAGCCACCGTGAAAATTGGCGGCAAGACCGCGGCGATAGCCACCGACAATCATGTATGTGTAATACCGGTTTCAGCCGGACACCTGACGGCGAGTATTTTCCCCAAAGGCAGCGGAACGGTGTTGATTGGAGGCAAACCAGCGTTACGCACAACCGATGCCTGTTTGTGTGGGGCAATGGGCGTAGTGGGCGATCCAACGGTAAGTATAGGAGGATAACATGGCTATCAAAGATTTAGAAAACCGGTCATTTTTAGGCAGAGGATGGAGTTTCCCGCCAACGTTCTCAAAAGAAACCAGTGGCGTGATGATGACTGCTGATGAAGAAGATATAAAAAAGAGCCTGGAAATTTTGTTGAGCACCACCATTGGCGAACGGTTCCTCCAGCCCTTGTATGGCTGCAACCTGGACGACTATGTGTTTGAACCCTTTAACGCCACCCTATCAACCGAGATACGCTTAACTGTTAAAGATGCGATTGATAAATATGAACCACGTTTGAAACTACTGGCTGTACGGCTTGATACCGGTTTGATGGTTGAGGGCAGGATAGACATTGCTGTGGAATACCAGATCATCAGTACCAATTCCCGCTTCAACCTGGTGTATCCGTTCTATATAAACGAAGCGAACAATAAATCGGCATGAGCAACAAGGCCATTGATTACAGGATCCTTTTAAAACGCGACGGGCAAACCCAGCAGCAGCGAATGCCACAATGGTTGCAGCCATCGCTGGTGCCTGTTGATGCCCGTACCAAAGAGGATTTTTTCAATTACCTGAGATCCATATCCAGCCAGATTAATTTTTATGATTCCGGTTCTTTAGCTATAAATGGAACCTGGCAGGATTTCTTTAACCTGAATGCCGAGGAGCTGAACAATTTAGCGGCAAAGGCCTCACTTCCTCCGCATATCGCACTCTGGCAAAGTTTTATTCAACTGTATGAACTGCCCCAGGGATTAGCCAACACCATCACCAAAAGGCACCTTGATTTTTACTATGGCGATGTTCTGCGCTTGCAAAAAAATGCGCCATCGCCTGATAAAGCGCACGTATTGTTCGAGCTTAAAAAAAACACGGCCGACACCTTGCTAAAAACCGGCACGTACCTGTTGGCCGGGAAAGACAAAACAAAAAAAGACCTCCGCTATACGGTTACACATGATATCGTAGTGAATAAATCTGCGGTAGCGGACCTTAAATCACTGTACAGAGACCCGATCAATAAGAATTTTATTCATTATGTCCCTGTTGCCAATTCGGCGGACGGGCTGGGAGCCGAGTTAGACAAGCTCAATCCTAAGTGGGCCGCCTTCGGTGGCAAAGACCAGCCATTGGCACAACTTGGTTTTTGCCTGGCGGGCGATGTGCTGAAAATGAAAGAAGGCGACCGGGCTGTTACGGTAAACCTCTCTTTGAAAGGCATCGCGGAAACGGTTAAAAACGATCAGTTTACTACAGATTTGTTTAAAGTAAGCATCACCGGCGAAAAAGGATGGATTGGCCCCAAAACGGTTTCGGCAAAAGCTGTTTCAGTAAACAACACCGATTACGACCTCAGTTTTATATTCAGTTTAAGCAAAGATGAACCCGCCATAACCGCTTATGATGCCGCCCTGCACGGCAGTAATTTCGAAACGCTGAACCCGATACTTCAGATACTGATCAATAATCAAAAAGCAGATTTCGGGTATAGCGAGCTGGCTGCCGCCGAGTTGCTGGATGCAACATTAGAAGTGGAAGCTAAAGGAGTAAAGGATTTAGTGCTGGAAAATGATCTGGGGTCACTGGATGCCAAAAAACCGTTTGCCCCTTTTGGGTCATCGCCCGAAGTAAATGCGAATTTTTCTGTGGGAAACGAAGAGGCGTTTTCAAAAAGGTTAAAAGAATTTTCGCTGGATGTGGAATGGAAGAACATCCCGGATTCAAACTTGAGCGCTTATTTTTCAGCTTACAGTGGAAATAATTCAAACGGTCAGTTTAGCGCAACCGCGGCATTTAAAGACGGTTTTACCTGGGAAGAAAAAACAAATATTGTTCCACTGTTTAATGTATCGAATGCGCAGCTTACCACCAGCTGGAAGTTTACGAACCCAGCTTTCCCGGTAAAATTTCCGATTCTGTTTTTTCCTTATTTCAATGTAACGCCATACCAATTTGCAGGGCAGCCGTTGGAGCAGAAAATAAGCAGCAAAATGGCTTCGCTCGTTCCCTCGTTTGCTTCCCTCAAGCCCCCCTCGTCGCTTAACCTTCCGTTTGCTTCATTTAAACCAGCCGTTTCGCTTAAGATAAGTGATGCCTACATCTCTTACAAGCATATTTTTACAAATATGGTCAACGCGTATAAAGACATCCGTAAAGGAACCTTTAACCTGCGCCTGAGAAAAAATTTCCTGTTTAAAGAATATCGCGATTTATATACCGCAGAAGTTTTGAGGGTTGGCCGGGCCGGTGGCACACCAGCCTTTCCGGCAGAGCCGTTTGCGCCCGAAATACAATCCATCACCTTAAATTATAAGGCTACAACCGCCAAAACAAGCTTTAA
>JBGTBV010000085.1:0-5244 GCA_041749185.1 Daejeonella sp.
CCGGCAGAAAATGCTGGAAAAACTCCATATCTGCTATTCGGCCCGAACCTGGAAGATCCGTCTCTGCGGACAGTGACACTTAACAAATATTTGTCGTCAAATGCATAGTCGGCTTTTCCAAACTGCGATGAGAGTGCCTCCTGATAAACATAACTGGAATTTGTGAATCCGCCTGATCCATTACTAAGTGTTCGGAAATTCGGATTATCGGTGAACAGACCGAGTGCACCACCGTTTAGACCTCTTCCACGTAACTCAATAGCTTCTAATCCTCCCAACACTTTCACACTGTGCTTTCCGAATTGTTGGTTATAGCTTAAGGTGTTAGTCCAGGTCCATTGCCGGTTATATTGCGCAGTTTCATTAAAGCTGTTTGACGCATTGTTCTCGGCATTTTCGTAAGTTCTGAATCCAAAATTAAAGCCATACTGATTGTCGAGTGTGCCGCCAAAAGACGTCCTGGCCATAAAATGCTTTAAAAAGTCAACTTCTGCAAAAATGTTACCCTGAATGTCCCAAATATTATATTGGTTTCCATCCACACGATCAACATTCGCGAATGGATTTTGAGCATTTCCCAAACCTTGCGCCCGAGTTCCCGCGTAATTTCCCATAATATCAAACACCGGGATGATGGGCTGCTGCCTATAGGCCATGGAGATAGGATTACCTTCGCCCTGGTTGCCAGCAGGCGTGCCGCGTGCATCTCTATAAAAAATGTAAGCATTTTCTCCTACCCGGATATTATCTTTTATGTTAAAAGTTGTATTCGCCCGAAGACTGTACCTTTTCAAATAAGTATTAACTAATGTACCCTGTTGGTCAAAGTATCCCAAAGAAAAAAGATAATTTGATTTATCGGCACCACCCGCAGCTGTTACGGTGTGCGAATTGATGGGAGCGGTGTCAAAAATCTGATGAAACCAGTCAGTTCCTTGCTTATTTGCCGGAACGATCTGATAGATACCGCCCTTTCCATAATCCACATTGTACTGATCGATTTGGGCTTGGGTTGGCTGCCCTGTTACCCCGCTCGTACCTCCAATTAATATATAATCTGGAATAACCGGGTTTACTCCGTTACCGTACTGCGGATGCGTAGGGTTTCCGTTTGCCGCAACCTGACCAGAGTTTCTCAATGCAAGCCAGGTTAAATCTGCCATTCCCTGAGTGTTTAAAAGATTAAACACGTTCCCTTGAAGTGGAACCTGAGTGCCGGTATATCCGTCATAGGTAATTTTTGCTTTACCAGCTCCTCTTTTGGTAGTTACCACGATAACACCGTTTGCACCCCTAACACCGTAAACGGCTGCGGCACCTGCGTCCTTTAATACTTGAATAGACGAAATATCGTTGGCATTAATGTTACGCAAACTTCCCTGAACTCCATCAATCATCACCAATGGATCCACGTTGCCTAATGAAGTAATACCCCGAATCCGGATATTGCTACCACCCCCGGGCTCGCCCGAAGTAGTAACGTTCAACCCCGAAGCACGACCCTGAAGCATTTGCTCCGGACTGCCCGCAGGTATCGACTTCATGTCCTCAACATTCACAACCGAAACCGAGCCAGTGATATCTTTCTTTCGTTCACTGGTATATCCTGTCACCACAATCTCGTTCAAAGCTGTGGAAGCTGGGGCAAGAGAAATTGAGTAGTTTGTCTGGCTGGAAACTGCCAATTCTTTCGCAACATAACCTAAATACGAAATTACCAGAACGTCACCCTGTTTTGCGGTGATACTGAAATTGCCATTCACATCTGTTACGGTACCACTGTTAGTACCTTTAACTAGCACCGATGCACCAATTACGGGAAGCTGGTCATCGCTGCCAGTTACTTTTCCTGTTATTCTTGTTTGGGCCGTAACGGCCAGTGAGGTAAGTATGCAAAGAATAAATAAGCATACCTGCCTTTTTTGAAGAAGTAAAGTGTAAAGCATCATTTTTTAGTTTTAGGGTTAATATAAATTGGTTTAGTCTTTAGCTCTTAAATGCAATATCTTCTGTAATATATATAATAAAAAGTTGGAATAGACCATGTTCATTTTCAACTTTCCGCGTGTCTTTCTAATAAAATTGATGCAACTAATCCCTGCCCTAAAAATCTTTCAAATACTATTCTTTAAATGTGCTTTTGATTCTATCCTGTTTATAAATATAGTAATACAATCGGATAGATTTACCGAATATAGATATTGTGTAAATGTTACACAAATATTATTTAAAAAATTATTCGCTAATAGCGAGATGGCCACAATTAAGAACAGCGATCAAAATTTAATCAATATTTATTGTGAATGCTAAGCAATTTAATAAATTGCTTAGCTAATAAGAGAGAGTTACATAAGTCACCAAAAATCAGCAAGTTTCATTGTGAAAGATTTTTAGTCTTTTCGCACGAATTTTCAGAAAAAGGAGAAAAAAAAGCCCCGAAGGGCTCAAAAAGAAATAAAGAAGTAAAATCAAATCAGTTGTCTGTATACTTCCGCTCGTTTTCTTCGTCGAGATAATAACGGCGGTCATACATATCCGAAAATACACTTTCGCCGTTCGGCCCTTTCATTTCAGGCATGAGCTTGTCTTTAACCTGGGTTCCGTATTCTACCAGCTTATCGCTCCAGTCTTTCGCGGCATCAGCAATATCGTCTAATAAGGAAGTCCCGTCCAACCGTTTGCGGCTCAAAATCCCGGCGGCGGCGACTGCCCCGGCAATAACAGCTAAAATTTTTATTGAATTCTTCATAATTATAAAGGTTTTGAAAGCTAACAACTTCCCGATAAGGATGTTTTACGATTAAGATGTTTCAGGAAAGCTGCTCGGCTAAAAGTTTCATCTCAATCTGCGGCGAGTGCTTTTCGTAGATTATCGCGTATACCGCCCGGCAGATAGGCATATTTACTTTAAAAGTTTTATTTATTTGATGCAAACTGTTTGCGGCATAGTACCCTTCGGCAACCATATTCATCTCTAACTGAGCCGAAGTAACGGTATAGCCCTTGCCAATCATATTCCCAAAAGTGCGGTTGCGGCTAAACTGAGAATAAGCGGTAACCAACAGATCGCCGAGGTAAGCCGACTCCTTGATATCGCGGTTTATCGGATGAACCGCATCTACAAAGCGCTTGATCTCTCTGATGGCATTGGAAATCAACACCGCCTGAAAGTTATCGCCATAACCCAGGCCATGGCAAATTCCGCTGGCAACCGCGTAAATATTTTTCAGAACCGCGGCATATTCCGTTCCGTGGATATCGTCAGAGGTATTGGTTTTAATATATCGGGTATCCATCATCCGGGCAAACCGACAGGCCGCTTCCGCATCCTGAGAAGCAATGGTGAGATAGGAAAGTTTTTCGGCAGCAACTTCTTCTGCGTGGCAGGGTCCGCTTATTACCAGGATATCAGCAAGGGGAACGTTGTATTTCCGGCTCATAAATTCGCCAATAATCAGGTTCTCATCGGGCACAATTCCCTTAATTGCGGAGATTATTTTTTTCCCTGCGAAATCCTCCTCGGTAGTACCCTGCAAAGCTTCCTTTAAAAAAGCGGCCGGAACATTCAGCAATATAGAATCGCTGGCGGCAACTATGCTTTTGATGTCATTGCTGATGTTTGCTGCGGCAACTTTTATCTCTACCGAACTTAAATAGTTTGGGTTGTGCCGAAAGCGGCATATATGATCAATAGCGTTTTGGCTGCGCATCCACCAGAAAAGTTCCTTGTCAACAGTATTATCACTTAATATTTTAACAATCGCGGTAGCCCAGCTCCCGCCACCAACAATGCCAATATTTTTAATGCTTTGCGACATGGATGAAAATTAAATTGCTGATTCCCAAAAATACCGCCAGACGGGCAAATTACGGGTCGGGCAATTTACTATATTTCAGGAATTATCTTTTGATATCTTATTCCAGTAGCTGGCTAATGGAAGTTTTGGATGGTACACACAGGCCTGTCCCTTGAGCAGAAACCCGTGGCTGGCTTCCGCTTTCTCCTTTATTTAGAATGTTGTGATGAGGCTGAATTATCCCTTTGGGCTCGCCTAATGCGAGTTGCAGTCCCATAATAGTTCGAGAAGCCTGATAGCTGACGTTTAAACGATCGTCTTAACTTGAAACCCAAGCCTTCACT
Source organism: Daejeonella sp. (assembly GCA_041749185.1). Classification (GTDB taxonomy): domain Bacteria; phylum Bacteroidota; class Bacteroidia; order Sphingobacteriales; family Sphingobacteriaceae; genus Daejeonella. Next base: position 4,142 of record JBGTBV010000085.1, read on the forward strand.
TAGCATTATTCAGTTTTCTCTGTCGCGAAAAGCTTTTCTTTCTTTACTTTTTCTACCACCATGCCATCTTTCAGCGTTTTAGATATGGCGGTAAACGGTCTTGAAATTACCTCTTCGCCGCCTTTTAATCCAGTTAATATTTGTATGTGTGTATCGTCCTGAATGCCGGTGGTTACCAGCACCTGCTTAACTTTTCCATCTTTGTAAATAAACACATACTCTTTTACTGGTGCTGTTGATTTTTTTTCTTCCTGATCCGGCGTATTCGCGGTTGCGGGCTTCTCATCGTCTGCTTTTACTTTCTTCTCTTCCCGGGTGGTTACCGATTGGATGGGCACCGCCAAACCCGAAAATTTCTCGGTTTGAATATCAACGGTTGCGGATAAGCCCGGTCTGAACGGTGAAGGATTTGCCGCACTGCGCCTTACCAACTGCGCATAAGATTCTGGAAGTATGCGCACTTTTACCGTAAAATTTGTTACCTGATCTGCACTTGCACCTACTACATTGGCCGAACTGGCAATCTCTGTTACCACGCCTTTAAATTTTCTACCTTGAAAAGCATCAACCTCAATTTCGGAGGTATCGTTCACCGTAACCCGGTTGATATCACTTTCATTTACATCCACACTCACTTCCATTTCGTTCAGGTTAGAAATGCGCATCAACTCGGTACCCGCCATTTGCGAAGTGCCCAAAATACGGTCGCCAAGTTCTACAGAAAGTTTAGAAATTACCCCGTTAACAGGTGCGTAAATTGTTGTTTTAGCGAGGTTAGCACCCGCCTCATTCACCACGGCTGATGATTGCTCTACGCCAAATTGTGATCCTATAACGTTTTGATGCATGGCTTCCAGACTGGCTTTAGCCGATTGATATTCCGCTTTAGCGGCATCAAACTCGCTGGCCGACAAAACCTTTTTCTGGAATAATTCCTGATTTCGTTTGTAGCGGGCACTGGTATTGGCAAAATTAGCCTCGGCCTGAATTAACTGCTGGCGTATGCCGGCCAATGACGCTCTCTGGCTGTTTAATGAAGCTACCGCCTGCTCGTAACCCGACTTTAATACATCCGGCCGGACTTTACATAAAAGCTGACCAGC
>JBGTBV010000086.1:0-1694 GCA_041749185.1 Daejeonella sp.
GCCAATCCGCAAGGTTTTATTCTATCTGGTCGGGGGAGCTTTTTTGCAGGCATTATTCTGGCGGCCATATTTGTTTACTGGACCTATTCAGAAAAGAAAAACTCGGCCTGGTTCATACCTTTACCCGGGATGTAAAAGTTGGAGAGCCGGCAAGCATCGTTGAAATGGCTTTGAACGGCGTTTTTGGTTTCCTGGTAGGCTTCAAGTTAATTGGCGGGTTTCTTAGCTACAGCGAATTTGTAGCCAATCCGCAAGGTTTTATTCTATCTGGTCGGGGGAGCTTTTTTGCAGGCATTATTCTGGCGGCCATATTTGTTTACTGGACCTATTCAGAAAAGAAAAAGGAACAACTCCCCAAACCGAAAATTGTTAAGGAAACGGTACATCCTTACCAAATAATGGGCACCTTAATTATGTGGGCTGCCTTATGGGGATTTTTGGGCGCAAAAATTTTTCACAATCTGGAATATTGGGATGAATTTATAAAAGATCCTATTGATGGCCTCCTGTCATTTAGTGGCTTAACTTTTTACGGCGGATTAATCTGCGGCGGTGCTGCTGTGGTTTATCATGCCAATAAGTACGGTGTAAAATGGGTGCATATGCTTGATATCGGCGCTCCCGGTATGATGCTGGCCTATGCTGTTGGGAGAATTGGCTGCCAGATGTCTGGCGACGGCGATTGGGGCATTGAAAACGTTGCTCCAAAACCATCCTGGCTCAGCTGGGCTCCGGATTGGGTTTGGTCTTTTAAATTTCCTCATAATGTGATTAACGAGGGCGTACCGATTGCAGGCTGTACCGGTAATTTTTGCAATGAATTGCCGGTGGGCGTTTTTCCCACATCTTTTTATGAAGTGGTAGTCTGCCTGATTTTATTTGCATTGTTATGGTCTCTTCGCAGCTATATCAAGGCACCCGGTTTAATGTGGTCACTCTATTTAATACTTAATGGCCTGGAAAGATTTTTCATCGAACTGATTCGGGTAAATTCTAAATATTACGCCCTGGGGCTAAGTTTTACCCAGGCCGAATTAATTTCACTGATACTTGTTTTAAGTGGTATTGCCGGCGTTTTCTGGTCGCTCAGTTATGCACGCAAACATCCGGAAACTCTTCCATCAACTTGATATGGATCTGGCCTTAGTTACAACCCGCGTTGTTGAGCTCAGCAAAAATGTCGGGGCTTTTATCCGTCGGGAATCGTTGGTATTTGACCGCAGCCAGGTGGAATACAAGGGCTTGAACGATATGGTTTCGTATGTAGACAAGGCAGCCGAGGATAAACTGGTAGCAGGTCTTTCTGAAATACTTCCGGAGGCCGGGTTTATTACCGAAGAACATACCGTTAATCAGGTTGGCGAAGTTTATAGCTGGATAATTGATCCGCTTGACGGCACAACCAACTTTATACATGGAATACCTACCTTCTCTGTGAGTATTGCCTTACAATGCCGGTTGGAAATGGTGCTTGGAGTGGTGTATGAAATAAATCGGGATGAATGTTTTTATGCCTGGAAAAGCGGGGGCGCATATTTAAACGGTAATCCGATATCGGTGAGCAAAACTCTTAAGTTAAGCAGCACGTTGTTGGCTACAGGTTTTCCATATTATGATTTTGAAAAGCAAGCGCCTTACATAAAAGTTTTTACAGAACTGATGAAAAGCTGCCACGGATTGCGCCGCATAGGTTC
>JBGTBV010000087.1:0-2188 GCA_041749185.1 Daejeonella sp.
GGTTTGCTGATGAGCAATAAACCAATAAACGTTATCAGCCCGTTTACCACGATCAATTCATTATCAAAAACATAGCCACCCATCAGCGTTTTTGAATTTGCGTTTAGAAAAAGGCAGAGCGCCGGAGACAGCACGCAAATAGACGGAACCAGTTTATCGCGTACGCCGCGGTTTTTCATAAATAAGCCGAAACCGTATAAACCCAACAATGGCCCGTATGTGTAAGAAGCTACCGTAAAAATGGCGCTCACCACGCTGGCGTTGTTTACCGCGTTAAACAATACCACCACCAGAAACATGAGCAAAGAAATGGCGATATGCACGATGTGCCTCGTTCTGATTACCGACGGATCGTTGATATTTTCTTTTTTATCAAACCCTAAAAAATCTACACAAAAGGAAGTGGTGAGCGCTGTAAGCGCAGAATCTGTTGTTGCGAACGTGGCTGCGGTTAAGCCGAGCATAAAAACAATGGCTGGCAACAATGATAAATGGTTGAGGGCGATTTCCGGAAACAGAAAATCTGTTCGCACATTTCCGGCGTCGTCCATCGGGATTGCGATGCCGTTTTTGATCGCATAAACGTATAGCAAAGCGCCCACGCTCAGAAAGAAAATATTAATCACCACAAAGATGGCGGTGAACGTGAACATATTTTTTTGGGCTTCGCCGATGTTTTTGCAGCTCAGGTTTTTCTGCATCAGATCCTGATCCAAACCAACCATAGCCAGCGTTACAAAAATACCGCCCAGCACCTGTTTAGTCACGTGAAATTTGTTGCTAACAAAATCTTCCAGAAAAAATATTTTCGAATATCCGCTTTCCTTAACCGTTTCAAAAGCTTGCGGTATATTCAGTCCCAGACTGTCGCAAATAAAGTAGATAGTCAAAAATACAGATGACACCAGAAAAACAGTTTGAAGTGTGTCTGTTATGATGATAGTTTTTAAGCCGCCCTTAAAGGTGTAAGACCAAATGAGTCCGAGTGCTATGAGTACAGTAGCCCAAAACGGAACACCGTATGCATCAAAAATAAACCGCTGCAACACAATTACCACCAGATACAGCCTGAACGAAGATCCGATTGTGCGGCTGAGCAGGAAGATGCTGGCGGCGGTTTTATAACTCCAGGTGCCGAGGCGCTGTTCAATATAGGTATAAATGGAAGTTAAGCGCAGGCGGTAGTACAAAGGAAGTAAAACGGTTGCTACCAATATAAAGCCGATTGCGTTTCCCAGAACAAACTGAAAGTATTTAAACTCGTTGCCGGCCGGCGAGCCTACTTCTCCGGGCACAGAAATAAAAGTAACACCCGAAAGGGCCGTACCAATCATGCCGAAGGCCACCAGGTACCATGTAGAATTGCGGTTAGCAATAAAAAACGTTGAGTTGTCTGATGTTTGGCGGGAGGTAAAGTGGGCGATGCACAACAGGACGGCGAAGTAGCCGATGAGAAAAAACAGAAGTAAAAGTGGCGACATAGTTGATTTGTTGGGCGCTAAATGTAATAATTTATGTTTACAGATGGAGGCTAAGATTAATAGAGGCAGGGCGATCGCATTAAAATAGATTCATTTGGGCTGATCGGTTAAATCTGATTTGTTGCATTATACGGCTGATCGCCCGATATAATCAACATAGGGCAGCGAATATGTTATGCTAACAAAACATCAAGCCTTGAACAAGCCTGAATTATTTGGAAAGCAAAACCCTCCCGTTGTCGCTCATACCTTCCGGGCTGTGCGCTATAGCTCCCGATCTCGCCTAAGGCGAGAGGAAACTGCCGCTTCCATCCCGTTTATTTTACGCGGGGTTGTGGTACTGATTGCGGGAATGGATATCCAGGGTTGTAAGCCTTTTTGTTGCCGGAAGCCATTTTATAGTTCAACAAATTTTCGTTAAGCTCCGGTAGGAGCATTCTGACTTTAGAAACGATGGGAAATTAAAACCGGCTCCGGCGGAGTCATCAATATTGGTTCTGTTTCGGGATTATCAATTCGGATGCGCTCTCCCGTCAAAGGCGCTTTGAGTGGTGGATATTCAGTTTCGATTTTGAAAAACTGGCGCCCTTCGTCAAGTAGGCTGATGGTTACATGCTCCACGTCCAAAACCTCAAGCACCCTGATAGCGACAAGCTCATGAAGGCGTTTCAACGAGGACTCGTCGGTTGCCACCGTCAGCGAGATTT
>JBGTBV010000088.1:0-25952 GCA_041749185.1 Daejeonella sp.
ATTTCGCCATTTAACTTTAACAAGGCGTCTTTCACATTATAAAGGCCGAAACCGGAGCCGGCATCCTGAGAGGTTGCCCTGAAAAACATGTTGAAAATATCGCCTATATGGGTACCAGAAATGCCAATACCGTTGTCTTTAATGCGCATAGTTAACTCGCCTGCTTCTACCCGAATGTCTAATTCAATTTTTTTATGATGATGGTTTTTCTTTTGATACTTAAGTGCATTTGATAATAAATTGTTCAGAATTATTTTCATTGACATGGGATCGCCCCTGAAAGTTTCGTTTTGTACAATTTGGGTGCTGATGTTTACCTGTTTTATTTTTGCGCTAAGCCGGTAGGTTTCCAGTTGCTCTTCCACAATATCCTTAAAGTCAATTTCAGAAATCTGGAGTTGTCCGCGGTTTACGTTGTAATAATCGTGGATGTTCTGGATGTAAGCATCCAGATTTAGCACCGATTCTTTAATGAGATTAAGCATTTCTCTCATTTCGGCCAGATTCTCGATATCTTCAGACACTTCAACCGCTCCTAAAATACTTAATAGCGGGTTCCGCATATCGTGCGTTACGCTGTAGGCGAATTTGTCCAGCTCGTCATAGGCAATTTGCAATTCGGCGTTTTTAGTTTCCATGAGCATATTGGCCACATAAAATTTGTTCCCCTCGTTAATAGCAGTTAGAATATCGGCCTCTTCCCAGGGCTTTTTCACATACCGGAACACGTGGCCGATGTTAATCGCATTAATTACGGCTTCAACATCAGAAAAGCCGGTTATTAATATGCGTATAGGTTTTGGATGAACGGACCTGATCTCTTCAAAAAATTTAACACCCGTTTGCTCGGGCATTCGCTGATCGGAAAAAATGATGCGGATATCCGGATGCTTTTTTAAATGCTCGTGTGCTTCATCGGGCTTTTGGGCGATAAAAATGTCAAAGTTTAACCGGAACGATGCTTTGAAACCTAAAAGGTTATTCATTTCATCATCTAAATACAGCACTTTTATTTTTTCCGGAATGCTCATTTACTCAACTTATGGAAATACAAGTGAAAGGGGCAGCTCAATTTTAAATTCTGTTCCCAGGCCTGGGGTAGAACTAATATGGATTTCGCCACGGTGTTTTCGTATGGTGTTGTAAGCAATAGACATACCAAGCCCGGTCCCCTCGCCTACATCTTTGGTTGTAAAAAAAGGTTCGAATATTTTTTTCTGCGTTTTTGGGTCCATCCCGATACCGTTATCGGCTATAGAAATAATGATTATTTGCTGATCGTGTGATGTAGAAATTCTGAGAATCCCGCCTGGCGAATCGCCAAACTGCTTTTTTATCGCATACAGCGCATTGGAAATAATGTTCAAAAAAACCTGGTTGAGTTTGCCGGGGTAACATTCTAAAAGCGGAAGATCTGCGTATTCTTTCTGAAGTTGAATATTGTTGCCAATCAGATTATTCACAATGATTAATGTGGACTCGAGCCCCTCGTTCAGATCGGCTTTTTTAAGGTCGTCCTCATCCAGGCGGGAAAATATACGCAAGCCTTTTACAATTTCGGCCGTGCGGGAAGCTCCCTCATTAATACCATTCAGTAAGTGCCCGATCTCCATCTTCAGGTATTCAAAATCTATCTCTTGCTTATAGTCGTCAATCTGCTGACGCTTATCTTGAGGCGATGCAGCGGATATTCCTACGGTTTCGAAAGCGTCGATCGTTTCAAGCAATATACCAATATCCCTTTTTAGCGGCTTTATGTTTGATGTAACAAAATTGATCGGGTTGTTAATCTCATGGGCAATACCGGCTGTTAACTGGCCCAGCGAGGCCATTTTTTCAGACTCTACCAATTGGGCTTCGGCTTCTTTTAAGTCGGTAAGGGTTTGGTTCAGTTCAGAATTCGACTTGCTAAGCTCTACTGTACGCTCGTTTACCCTGGCCTCTAAAATTACATTCTGCTCGCGGATAATGCGCTCATTCTCTTTAGCAATTGTTAAGGCTTCGGCCTGAGAAAGTTCCTTTTCTTTCTTCAAAATATTGATCTTCCCCGCAAGGGCAAACGATAAAAATATGGCTTCTACAGCAGATCCAATTTCGATGGAGTGTATCGTAAACGAATTGTAAGGCAGAATATCGTAATCTTTAAAAACGAAAACAATAACGCTGATAAAGAAAGCCGACCATCCGATCAAAAAATATTGTGCGGGTTTATATTTTTTGCGGTAAATAATCCAGGCAACAGACATTACCAGCAATGAGCCGGCTACCGCGATCAGGTTAACCAATTGGTAGGCAAACAACTGGTAATCTAAAACCAGCAATACAATAGCCCCAATATACAATACAATGGCGCCATTAAGAACCACCTGCAGGCGGGGGGTGAAGGTTCTTGTTTTCAAAAAAGATTGGGCAAACAGGATGGTGGCAACCCCGGACATGGCCCCGCAAAGGGTCATCATGTGCTGGGCCATCCAGGCATTTGAACCCCACAAATACCTGAAAGAAAAGCCTAATAAAGTAGCTTGTGTTAAGGCAACCCAAAATATGTAATGGCAATAAATAATGTAATCTCTATCTCTCACCGAGAAATAGATAAAGAGGTTGTAAAGCAGCATCACCATCATAATTCCGAGGTATATGCCGGTTTGGGTGTCTGCATTACTGATGAGCGATAAATTCCGTTCGGCTGTGCTGACCCTTATCGGAGCCAGAATTTGCTGGTTGCTCTGCAAGTTGAGGTAGCAGGTTATTGTTTCATCCGCTTTTAGCGGAATAGTCCAAATGTAAAACTGGTGGTTAAATTCCCGCCGCGAAACGGGTGAAAAATTATTGCTTGTGAACGTATCAATTCCATTTGCCCGCACTACGTACAGTGTGACCCGATCAATTATTGGGTTGGAGAGGCTAAGGATAATTTCTGGCCGGTCTGTGTTGTTATGCGTTGTAAATTTTATCCAGTTGGAATAATGGCTGATGCCGAAATTGGGAACTTTTGTGGTGGCGGTTTTAAATAAGGCCGAATTATTTTTTATCTGCTCCAATTTCAGAGCAGAGCTGGTATCCTGAAAAATACTTACGCTATTACCGATGTAGCCCTGGTTTAAAATTTTGCTTACAGGGATTGCAGGCTGGGCAAGCGCCCAATCTGCGGTAAACAGAATGGAGAAAAGAATTAAATATCTTAAAAACGAGGAGATTAAAAGCGGAAGTTTTGGCATAGCGGTCAATTGATCAATTCGTCAAGATCTACATAATAGCGGCCGGAGGCGGTATGCTGGCCGAGTAAAATGCGCCGACTGATATCGGTTGTAATTGCGCCGCCCAACACTACCGACGAGGCAAGCTGCGGCCAGCCCGTGATGGTTTTATTCAGTTGCTGCATAGATAATTTCATGCGTTCTGACAACGCGTTGAATGATACCAGGGCTTTAAAAAAATCCAGGCGTTGGGTTTCGTTCAAGGATTTCAGCCCGCTATCGTCCACAAACTCATCAACAAACCCGTGAAAAATACTGCGGCGGGGCTCAAGGTCAAACCGTTCTACGTCAAGCATCCCGCGATCATTGGTATCCATAACTACCGGTATACGCAATTCCCGGGCTTTTAGCCGACTTGAAATTTTGATATCCAGGCTATCGCAAACCTCAACAAGCAGATCTAAAGGCCCCGCACCGGTAAAAAAATCGTCCATGTTTTCGGCGGTTAGCCCTTCATTATAAATTTTAACGGTTATGTAGGGATCTATTTCTGAAATTTCGCGGGCAGCAATTACCGTTTTCGCCAGGCCTAAATTATGCAGGCCGGTTCGTAATCGGTTCAGATTCCCCAACTCCAGCGTATCAAAATCAGCTAAACGCAGTTCGCCGCAGGTGCGCTCCATCGCCAGCGTTAAGGCAATAGACTGTCCCACCGATAAACCGATCACCCCGATCTTTTTTGTTTTAAGCTGATGTTGCTCTTCCCGGGTAATTTTTTGCTGGTTTCGGCTGGTCCTCACTTCAACAAATTCGTCTTCGTCTAAAATATGAACCAGTGTGCTGCTCCAGGAATAGTACGCCCAAACGCCGTACTGATGCATATCCTGTCCGTTTAAATGTTGTTTAACAAATTCAGCATACTCGGTTTCGCTTACATTTTTCCCGGGATTACGGCCTTTGATTAATTCTTTAAGCTGATCATAAATTTTATCGCAGTGGTAAATGCACCGTTGTTCTGAGATTAGCTGTGCAAAAGCCGTTTCGTCGGCGGCATTATTCAAGCGCAAAAGCCGTGGTTTAAAATCTTTATCGGTGTGAAATAATTGCGGGCTTTTTAACATTCTTTTGATTTTGATAGGGGAGATGTGATGATTTTCTGTGGCTTTACGGATTAATGATCGTTAGGTTTGGCTGCGTTAACGATGGGGCGGCATCCTTTTTTTTCGCCTGCTGCGGAAAAAAGTAGAGCAGTCGGCGTATCCGGTGCCGATTTTTCCATCGGGATTAAAACGCCAAAATTAAAGGCTGCTTCAACCAACTGAACTTAGTTTCAGATAATATCGGGTGTATAATTTATTTTATCGGCTTTCTTAAACTGCTGGTAATTTTTACCTGCGTTGTTTATTGTATCTTCAAGGCTCCAGCTATCCAGATTGCTAATCGCAGTTTGGTAGTGAATGGTTATTTCTTTCCGTCGCAATTCTTCTACCCGAACAATGTCAAGGTTTTCCCTGATTTTAAAAATTGCATCCTTATCCTCGGCATGTGCCTTGCTTAAAACCGGAATATCTTTAACCACCATGCTGGTTGCCAGCAAATCTAATTTGGGATAATAAAAAGTACCCTTGTTGCCCACCCGGTCTTCCAGCTCCATGCCTACCGCCTCGCCCGGTTTTACCGTATAGGGCGCACAGAGGGCGAATAGCGACTGCAGACCAATCTGATAAGAAATAGCAACAGCGGCACGTATTAAAAAAATACTGCCGATACCGTAGCCGGCAATTTCTCTTGAATTCCACAAGCCGCAAAGTTCGCCTGTTCCCTGCCGGGCGTATTCCCAAATAATATCGTAAATGGCGGGGTCCATCGCGGCCGTTGCCTGCTCAATGGGCAGCGGCTCAGAACCACCTGCCACATGCACCCGTGCGCCGCCGTAAACTTTCTCCCGGTCTAATGATTCTACAATGAGTACAAAGGCTGCCGGATTTTCAGTCCATTCGTTTTTAGAGGATGTAACCTTTGTGATGCCAATACTCGTTAAAACATGGGTATGGCCTTCTAAAAATTTCGCACAGGTTTCCGGATCATCAACGGCACGAAAAACCCGCAGCCGTACAACCGGTTTGTCTTTATTCAACCCCGCGTCCATCCGTTATTATCTGACTAACAATTGCATGGTGATGTGTTTTGCGCAAATTTTCAAAGATAAACTCCGGCCCCATCTTAATTATCTTTATGCTATTTTTGTTTAACCCTTAATTTTCTACGCAAATGTCTGATAAAAAGATCAATTTACTTTACGTTGACGACGAAGAAAATAACCTGATATCGTTTAAGGCGACATTCAGAATCAAATACAACGTAATAACGGCAACAAGTGCGGCGGAAGGAATGAAGCTGCTGGATCAGAAACCGGTGGAAATTATCATTACCGACCAGCGGATGCCCAGCATGACCGGGATTGAATTTCTGGAGAAAGTGCTGGAGAAATATCCCGACCCGATCCGCATACTTTTAACCGGGTTTTCTGATATTGATGCCGTTATTGATGCGGTAAACAAGGGGAAAATTTATCATTACCTGAACAAACCCTGGGACGAGGCGCAGTTAGATTCGGCCATTCAAACGGGTTATGAATTGTATCAGAAAAACATCGAAATAAAAAACATGAACAGTAAGCTGGCTACATCTAATGATCAGCTTGAGTTTTTACTTCGTCAAAGTTTGCTGTCCTAATAAAACAACAAATCCCAAACTATTATCTTTTCAACTTGCCATCACCCCCGCCAGCATCTAAAAATTTACTGCAACATATTCAGGTGTTAGGCAGGCTTATGCGACTATCATTTGCCGAGCTTCGGGCGAATGATCCGCTTAGAATGGCCGGTGCAACCGCATTTTTTACAACCTTCGCACTTCCGGCCATTTTAATAATTCTCATTCAGCTTTTTGGTTTGTTTGTCAGTCGGCGGAAGATCAGTTCTGATTTAATAGACAAGCTTGCCAATGTATTGGGCAACACCAGCGCTTTACAGATCAAATCAACATTAGAAGGTTTTCGATCTCTAAGTGAGGACCTGCTCATTACGGCCATCGGTTTTGTGTTTTTGATGTTTGTGGCCACCACGCTTTTCGCCGTAATCAGAAACTCGCTTGATCAGATCTGGGGCATCCGGATCAGGCCGCACTCCGGCATCCTGTTCAAATTAAAATACCGGCTGCGCTCGCTCATGATTATTTTGTTAGCCGGCTTTTTGTTTTTTTTAGGATTGTTAACCGAAGGATTCCAGGTATTCCTGGCGCATTACGCAGACGAGATCTGGAGGGGCTCAGGCGTATTTCTGGTCAAAGTGGTGAACGAGCTGGTCTTTATTATTATCGTAACCATTTGGTTTACCAACCTTTTTCGGTTTTTAACCGCCGGGCGGCCCAAGTTCAGTCACGCTTTGGGCGGAGGTTTTTTTACCGGGATTCTCTTCACACTCGGCAAACTCATCCTGCGTTTCCTGATGGGATTCAGCGATGTAAAAACCATTTACGGAGCTTCCGGTTCAACCGTGCTGATATTGTTGTTCGTATTTTATTCTGCCTTTATTTTTTATTACGGAGGCTGTTTCGTAAAGGTGGTCAGCGATGAATATGGGCACCCCATTAAACCTGTAAAAGAAGCGTTTTCTTTTGAACTAACCGAGATAAACGGCGATGACGAACACTGATGTATACTCCTTATATCCGGTTCTCAAACGGCCGCTTTTGTAACGCAGATCCCTGTGCTATACATTTTTTAATGTGCCCACATCTCGATGGAATCGTTGTTCTTCTGCATCCTTTTTATAAAAGACGATGATTCAAGTCAAACCCATTTATCGCCAATTTAAAATCCCGCCGAGTCGTCAGCGCTCGGGCCGTAGCTGCCAGGAATAGCGATATTCTGCAAACGCAAATAAACGCCTAACTGCGCCCGGTGGTGAACGGTTTGGGCTAAAGCATGACGGATTGCTTCATACTTGTTCATCGTCAGGTAAATTGTTTCGCCGTTTCTGAGCAGCCATTGCTCTTGCAAAATAGTCTCGGTAGATTTTTCTAAAGCTGCCCTACCTTGTTTGTAACCCTTTTCAAAAACCTCAACCAGATTTGCAGTATTATTCACTTCGGTGGGCGTGTAATCCATTTTGGCAAAATCAAGCTCGGGCGACTCGATCATCATTTCTGGCCAGGCGGCAATCTCGGCCACATGAACCGCCAGAGCTTTCAACTTCATACTCCTATCATGCGGTCCCCAATCAAATTGATCCGTGGGAACTAAACTTAACATTTTGCGGGTAATTTGAGCTTCCTGATCAAATTCCTTTAACAAAGCCTCTACAATATTCATCGCTATTTTTTTTTAAATGTATCGATTGATGATATTCTCAATAAATTCCTGCTTACCGCTAATCATCCCGGGCTCCCCATGTTCAATAGCGTATGAGCGCAAATCTTCTAAACTTAGCTTTCCGGCTTCAAAAGCCCGGCCTTTTTCGGTATCAAACGATGCATAACGCTTAGAGCGGATATTTTGGTAGTCTGATTTTTCAATGATTTCGGCAGCCGTAATGAGTGCCCGGGCAAACGTATCCATACCCCCAATATGGGCGTAAAACAGATCGGCTGCGTCAGTAGAATTTCGTCTGATCTTGGCATCGAAATTTACACCGCCAGTTTTTAAGCCCCCGGCATCCAAAAAAATAAGCATGGCCTCCGTTAATTCGTTCAGATTGTTGGGGAACTGATCGGTATCCCATCCATTCTGGTAATCGCCGCGGTTGGCATCAACAGAACCAAGCATGCCGGCGTCTGCGGCCACCTGCAATTCGTGCTGGAAAGTGTGCCCGGCTAACGTAGCGTGGTTTACTTCAATGTTTATTTTAAAATCGGCGGCCAGATCAAAGCGGTTTAAAAAGCCGATAACGGTTGCGCAGTCAAAATCATACTGATGTTTTGAAGGTTCTGCTGGTTTGGGTTCAATTAGAAAAGTGCCTCTAAACCCGTTGTTGCGGGCATAATCTTTTGCCGCGTGTAAAAACGTAGCCATGTGCTCCTGTTCCCGTTTCATGTTGGTGTTCAGCAGAGACATATATCCTTCGCGGCCACCCCAAAAAACATAATTTTCGCCGCCAAGGGCAATGGTTGCGTCAAGCGCTGCTTTTACCTGGGCGGCGCCGTGTGCCAGTACATGAAAATCGGGATTGGTGGCAGCGCCATTCATGTACCGCGGATTGGAAAAAAGATTGGCCGTGCCCCATAAAAGTTTCACCCCGCTATCTGCCTGCTTTTGTTTGGCGTACTCCACCAATATGTTTAACCGGTGCTCATTTTCTACAATGTCTGTTCCGTATTCAACCAGATCGGTATCGTGGAAACAATAAAAAGGCAAATTCATTTTCGTCAAAAACTCAAACGCGGCGTCCATTTTATCTTTCGCCCGTTCTACCGGGTCGCTTTTTTTATCCCACTTAAAAATATGGGTGGGAGCACCAAAAGGATCAGATCCGTTGCCTACAAAAGAATGCCAGTATGCCCCGGCAAAACGAAAGTGTTCCTTTAGAGATTTTCCGGCCACTATCCGGTTTTCATCATACCAGCGGAAAGCCATGGGGTTATCAGAACCAGGCCCTTCAAATTTTACCTGACTGATGTTGATAAAAAATTCCTGTTCGCCTGTAATTACATTTGCCATTTTAATTGTGGTTTCTTAAGTGATTGATTAATAATTGCTTCCATATTTGGTATTGCTTTTCGTAAGCCGCCGCCTGCGTAGGTTGGGTAACTCCAATGGGCTGTAATTGTGAAAATGCTTCCTTCCCGGTAGCGAAAACCTTCGCACCGATGCCGGCCCCAAACGCTGCGCCGGCACTACCATCGTTGTTAAAAAATTCTACCGGCACGTTGCAGGTGTTTACAAACGCTTCCGTAAAAACATCGCTTAAAAAAAGATTGTTCCTGCCTGCCCTGATAACGGAAGGCTTAATGCCGTTTTCCCGCAAAATATCCAGTCCGTACCTAAAGGCGAAAGCAATCCCCTCCTGTATGGCCCTGAAAATATGGGCCTGCTGATGCAAATTGAAATTGATGTTGTGAAAATGCGCCCCGATATTTTTATTCTCCAGCATCCGCTCTGCGCCGTTACCAAAGGGAAGTACCATTAAACCGCTGCTGCCAGGCGCAATTGCCGCGGCCTGCCGGTTCATTTCAGAGTAAGAATTCACCCCCAAATTATTTTTGGCCCAATTGTTTAAAATTCCGGTGCCGTTAATGCAGAGAAGTACCCCCAGACTGGTGTTTGCACTGTGGTGATTTACATGCGCAAATGTATTTACCCGGGATTGCCGATCATACCGAATGGTATCGCTGACGCCATAAATCACCCCGGAGGTGCCAGCCGTGGCAGCCACTTCGCCGGGTTCCAGCACATTTAAAGACAGTGCGTTATTGGGCTGGTCGCCAGATTTGTAACTAACCGGGATCCCCGGTTTTAGTCCGAGGGCTGCGGCAACGGATGATTTTACCCGGCCATGTTCTGAAAATACCGATAAAACAGGGGCAAATAACTTTTTGTCAAAGCCGAAATATTCCAAAATATCTGCAGATAATTGATGGTTCTTGAAATCCCAGAACATCCCCTCAGAAAGTGCCGAACTGCTGGTAGTAACGGTACCGGTAAGCCGCATGGCGATAAAATCGCCGGGGAGCATTACCTGGTGTATTTTCTGATAAAGCTCTGGTTCGTGTTCTTTTACCCAGGCGAGTTTGGATGCCGTAAAATTGCCAGGAGAATTTAGAAGATGCGAAAGGCTTTTTTCCTGACCGATACTTTGAAAGGCACGTTCCCCAATTTCTACAGCCCGGCTGTCGCACCAGATAATTGCATCACGTAGCGGTTGTTGATTTTCATCTGTAACCACCAGGCCGTGCATCTGGTACGCGATCCCAATAGCCGCAATATCAGCCGGATTGTACAGTTTGCTGTGGTTGGCTTTGAGGATAGCCTGTTGCACATGCAGCCACCATAAATCTGGAGATTGCTCTGCCCAGCCGTTCTGTTTAGAAGTGATCGGAGTCTCCGTTTCCGGATATTGAACCGCCGCAATTACTTTTTGAGTTTGGGAATCTACAACCGATACTTTTACAGAAGACGTACCCAAATCAATACCCATTAGCAGCATGGTGAAAGAGTTAAGTGAACAAGGTAACGAATATAACTTTTTTATTGATCACGTCTCTTTCATCGCTGGCGTATTTACGATGGAAAACAGTACCTTGAATTTTTCGTTAAATAGATACCACGTTTATAACTTGAAATTAATTGCATGAAATTGTTTGGAGCCGAAATAATACCTTTTAAAGACATTATAAATCTTGAAGATAACTCTCCCGAAATAATTGTTTACGCCATCCCGTTTATGGCATTTTTTACTTTGCTGGAAGTGTGGCACTCCTGGAAAGAACAAAAAGGCATTTATAAAACTAAGGAAAGTATTGGTTCAACCCTGGTAGGTCTGGGCAATGTGCTGATCAACTTTTTGATAAAAACCGGAATGATTTACGGGGCCGTTTGGATTTACAACACGGTGCCCTGGCGCATGGAACTTAATTGGTGGACGCTGATCCCCTGCTACCTGCTGTTTGATCTTTGCAGTTACTGGTCACACCGGGTATCGCATTTCAACCGGTTTTTTTGGGCCACACATATTGTGCACCACTCTGCCGAAAACTATAATCTCACGGTATCTTTTCGCCTTAGCTGGATACAGAACTTAAAAATATTTTTCTTTCTGCCTATCGCCTTTCTGGGTTTCCATCCGGTTATATTTTTTGTAACCAGCCAGGTCAGCGTTCTTTTCCAGTTTTGGGTTCATACCGAGTACATTAAAAAACTGCACCCGGCCATTGAGTATATATTTGCCACGCCATCCAATCATCGGGTGCATCACGGCCGGAACGAAAAATATATAGATAAAAATTTTGCCGCTACCTTCATTTTCTGGGATCGCCTGTTTGGCACTTATCAACCAGAAGAAGAGCGCCCGGATTATGGCTTAACCAATAAAATTGGCGACCGGCTCAATCCGCTTTTTCTGAATTTCCACGAGGTTGCAGACATGATCAAAGACGTAAGAGCGGCTAAGAGCTTACGCAGAAAGCTTTTTTTCATATTCGGCAGTCCGGGGAATATCTATCGGGAAAAATTAAAAACGCAAGAAGCCACCACCTCCCAGCCTGCTCCGGCTGTAGAGGAAGTGGTAAGCGTATAAGCTTAAATTAGAATCGAAACCCGATACCGATGTTGGCCCGAATGCCCGCCCATGGCCCGGTGAAATCAACGGTGGCGCCATTCTGATCAACGGTGTACGTTGTTTTTACAAGAGGCAAATCGTCAAGGGTGCTGAGTTCATCGCGTAAAGCGGTTTGCTCTTCCGGATCAAGCGGCCGGCTTCCGCTTATTTTTCCGTTAGAGCCGCCATAATGCGGACCGAGAATGCTCCAGTCCAGATAAATTAGTTTAGATAATTTCCATTGTGCACCAAAAAGTACGCCTGCTGTAATGGTGCTTAAATCTCCGCTGAGCGGAATTTCTTCTGTTGCAGATCCGCCGGTATCGTTTGGCACATCAAAACTAAACGGCAGGCTTGCGGTAAATTTAGTGTAACGGGCGAAAGGCGCTATATAAAACCCGCGGAAAACACTTTTACCCAGATAAAACCTGATTTCGGGCGTAACCGAAAAATTGCCTGTGCGGAAGTTATTAATCTGATTGAATAAATCCGGGTCGTTTATAATATCTTCAAAAGCCGATTTCAGTGGTAAACCAGATTCGGGCATAACCCGTAATCCAAGACCTGCCGCAGTTTTACCGCCAATTGCCCGCTCAAACTGCAGGGAATAATTGTTAAGCGGCAAAGACAACAGATTGATCTTCATCATGTTTTTAGCGGCGTTTCCGCTCAGAGCAGGGTTGATACTATCGCTTTGGGCAGAAGCTGTGCTAAGCCCGATGCCCAATAAAAGTGCGGTTAAAAATGGAAATGATTTTCTCATGGTTCAGGTTAAGCAATGGTTTTACCTAAAAGTCTAAAATTTTGTTTCACGAACCTGTTAATTAGTCTCAGAAAGCAAATGTGTTTAAGGAATTACGTTACTATTATTCTTTTAAAAAAAGCACGCATTGCTGAGAATGCGTTTCAGAAATTCTAAACGATGGTGATCTTATTTTCGCCGCCTATTTAATTTTATAAATCCGATTTGCAATCTGATTGAAGAAATTGCCTGCAAAAGAAAATGGCAGCTTCCTCCCCGAATTGATTGGGGATCAAACTACCATTTGCTTGATAGGCATTAGCCTCGCTTAATTTCGTTTTTTCTTCCCTTTAGAATGTTTCTGTTTTGAATCATCCCGATCATCATCGTAACGATCAGACCGATCCCTTCCGTGGTTATTATCCCGTTGATTTTCTAACTTTTTACGTTGTCCCGGAGGCATTCCATGCGGGTGTTTTCCTTCCCAACCCTTACGTTTATCTCCGTTACGTGCGGTTCCGTTTGCTTTACGATAAACTTTTACACGTTCTGTTCGGATCTCGTAATGCCCGGGGATTCGGCCTGAACCTATGCCGAAAATTCCACCTGTTCTCCTTTCCGGGATCCAAACTCTACGCTCAACAGTTTGCCATTGATATTCGCCACGGTCGTCTTCGTAAACTCCTGGCAACATTACCCTCGAATTTACCCTATCGCGGTTATTATTTTGTGCTGGTGATGAAGTTGCTCCCAATGCTACAAAGAGGGCAGCCATGATTAGAATTTTACGCATTTTTATATATATATATTAAACAATTGTAGAAAAATGGTGCCACAAGGTTTTTACACGCCCATCAAACATTTACGCCGTTCTGGTGTATTGAATGCGCTACAACTTGTAATAAAAAAGATAATTTAACTGAATTCGATGTAATCTTCGATGAATTAAACCACAATTATCGCATAACAAGAAGCAGATTCCCTGCTTTTAAACCGACTAATTGTACTGATGGATTTTAGCGGAATAGTTTTTAAATGGCTTCTGTTGCGGATTAAAAGCACATTTGAAATTTGCCATGCAAGACTCGAAAATTCCCCGGAGAATTTTTTTTGATAAACATCAGCCAGTCTTAATACTTACACATTCAGCCTTAATTCGAAAATGTAAGCAAGCATCAACACAAACACTCTGGGCTCAATAACAACAAAAATCCAAACATTCACCTTTATAGGTCAATCCCGTAAAGGAGGAAAGCAGTTGTAAGCGAGTACACAGAGATCGAAAAGATAATTGATAACAGCACATTAAGCGGTTATGCGCTCTATAATTTTTGCTTTTTTGGACTTTGATATGGGGATAGCCCGCCCGTCATCATCAACCCGAACAAACACAATTTTAGTGGAGCATACCGTGGTTTCCTCATGGGTATAAACACTAAAACGCCTGGCTTCAATTACCAGGGTGATCGAAGTATTTCCGATGCTTTCAACACTTCCGTAAATTTTAATCTGATTATTCACCTTTACGGGAGATTTAAAAAATACTTCGTGAATTTTCAGGGTTACCATATTGGGCGTATGGCAAACTGATGTGGCCATACATACCGCTGCTTCGTCAATCCAGCATAGCATTAATCCCCCGAATAAATTGTCGTGTACGCCGATGTCGCCCTTCTTGCAGATTTTGGTTGCTATTAATTCCATATTGTTAAAATTAAATTGATTCGTTGAATGAAACGATCAAACCCGCCGGAAAAAGTACCGGTTTTTTAGCTCAAAAATTTGTCGCTAATGTTATATCCGTTCGGTTTTCTGCCCGACTTCTGATAATTAATACTATACAAAAGCCAACGCCAACAGACGCAAGTGCGGCACCTACGTATTGCGGCGAAGTATATCCATACCCTGCAGCAATTGGCAAGCCTCCCAGAAAGGCGCCGATGGCATTTCCGAAATTGGCCGTGGCCTGTAATACCGCCGAAGCCAGCATTTCTGAGCCTTTTGCCGCTCCGATCATTAACATCTGCATCGGTGCAATAACCGCAAAAGCGATAGCTCCTGTAATAAAAGTCATAATTAACGCCGGACCCTGGTATTGCGATATTCCGGCGATAATGAACAGGGCTACAATCATGGCGATCAGCAATAAAGTAGTGGTGATGAGGGGCGAAAATCTATCGGCGAGACGCCCGCCAATAAAGTTACCAAGCGCCATACCCAAACCGGCCGTGATCATAATATAGGTAATCATGTTGGTACTGTATCCGGCCACTTCTGTCATTAACGGTGCAATGTAGCTGATCCAGGCAAACATACCTCCGGTCCCGATAGCCGAAACCCCGATAATTAACCATGGATTTATTTGTGCAAAGACTTTGAGACTGCTTTTAAAACTTTCCGGATTGGCATGCTTCACAACGGGAAGCCACCACTTTGTACTGAGGGCGGTAATTAACCCGAAAGCCGCGACCAGCAAAAAGGAAATGCGCCAGCTAAAATGATGTCCGATGTATGTGCCCAAAGGGACGCCGAAAATATTGGCAATCGTTAAGCCTGCAAACATCATCGAAATGGCCCGGGCCTCTTTACCGGGTTCAGCCAGTTTACTGGCAACCACGGCACCTATCCCAAAAAAGGCACCGTGCGGTAATCCAGAAAAAATCCGTGTTATTAAAAGCAAATTAAAATTTGGTGATAAAGCAAACAACGCATTAAAAAATGCAAACGCCAGCATTAAGCCAATAAGCACTTTCTTGGGGTCTAATTTTGAAAACAAACCGACCATTAACGGAGCCCCGATAACCACGCCTAAAGCGTAAGCCGAAATCAAATATCCGGATGTGGGAATGGATATTTGCAAAGATTCAGATACATCAGGCAACACGCCCATCATCATAAATTCAGCCATTCCCAAACTAAATCCGCCAATTGTTAGCGGTACCAAACTCTTATTCATATAGTTATATATTTAGAACGGTGATCAGCCCCGTATCATAGTGTACTTTTTACACTATCAAAAATAAAGCCACAAACCTGTTTCGTCTGTTTCTGTCAGTGTGTCAAAGTTTGGTCGCTTCAGGCTATCGCGATGTTTAGAACCCTGCAAAATTTCAGTGTTTCCAGAATTGCCGGTGCATTGGAGCTAAAATTTTTAAAGTGATACTACGCTGTTTTGAGGAACCCGGATTCTAAACGCAGTTGATCGGGTTAATCGCTTCGAGTTACAAAAGCGGACAATTAATAATTATTTATTAAGGAATTAACAATGTAAATTGGGTGATGATGAACGAAAAAACAGTGATTTTACTGATCTGCTTTACAATGATGACCGATAATTTATCTGCGCAAGATTTTAACCGTGCAGGTAACGAAAAGTACCGTCCGCAGTTTCACTTTAGCCCCGAGACAAAATGGATGAATGATCCAAATGGAATGGTTTATTACAAAGGAACATACCACCTTTTCTATCAATTTTATCCCGATAGCACGGTGTGGGGCCCAATGCATTGGGGGCATGCCGTATCAAAAGATTTAGTTCACTGGAAAAATTTGCCAATAGCTCTGTACCCAGACAGCTTAGGCTATATATTTTCCGGAAGTGCAGTGGTTGATATAAATAATAGCAGCGGGTTTGGAAAAGATGGAAAAGTTCCAATGGTGGCCATCTTTACACATCATGATATCAAAGGCGAAAAAGCAGGGACAAACGATTTTCAATATCAAAGTTTAGCTTACAGTCTGGACAGTGGAACCACCTGGACTAAATACGCCGGAAATCCGGTGCTTAAAAATCCCGGAATAAGGGATTTCAGGGATCCCAAAGTTATGTGGTTTGAAGAAGGCAAGAAGTGGATCATGACTTTAGCCACCAAAGACCGCATCACGTTCTACTCTTCGGCTGATTTGAAAAACTGGACCCGTGAAAGTGAATTTGGAAATAATTTGGGCGCTCATGGTGGTGTTTGGGAATGTCCTGATCTTTTCCCCCTTGAATTGAACGGGAAAAAATACTGGGTGCTCCTGGTTAGTATTAATCCCGGAGGACCCAATGGCGGTTCGGCAACACAATATTTTACAGGTGATTTTGATGGCAAAACCTTTAAGTCCCATTCGAAAGAAACTAAATGGGTAGACTATGGGACCGATAACTACGCGGGCGTTACGTTCTCTAATACCGGGAATCGTAAGATTTTTATTGGCTGGATGAGCAATTGGCAATATGCCCAAGTGGTTCCAACTATCTCATGGCGGAGCGCAATGACCATACCCCGTGACCTTCGCATCGAGCAAGTAAATGATCAGTTTTATCTAAATTCAAACCCTGTTAAAGAGCTGAATAAAATTACCAATTTGAGTTTCAGCAAAGAAAACTTTGTAATCAACCATAAATTGGATGTTTCAAAAAAAATTGCTGATTCTAAAGGACGGTTTAAACTGGATATTTTTTTTGCGGGAACTGATGATTTCTCAATCCGTATTTCAAATGAAAGGGGAGAAGAACTAATACTGGGATATGAAAAAGCTGCCGACCAATATTTCATTGACAGAACCAACGCCGGCGAATCAGATTTTGAACCAGGCTTTGCTAAAAAACACACGGCTCCCCGTATTTCAAAATCAAGTACTATTAGTTTGAGCCTGATAGTTGACCACGCTTCTGCAGAAGTGTTTATAGATAATGGATTAAATGTGTTTACCGATGTATTTTTCCCGGGATCTTTGCCGGGAAACTTGAAAATCTTCACTAAAGGAAAGGTTCGGGTTAATAAACTTGAGCTATCAAAAATTGAATCTGTCTGGCCCGGGTTTTAGATTGATGGAAGCAAAATTTCTTGCAAGGACGATTGACGCGGACGATTAGAGATGGAAGCAAACACGGACGATTAGATTCATTTACAGCCCAATTAAATCATGGATATTGTAAATTTTATCTAAGGCTAAAAACGAAACGTTTTCACCATCTATCACTTCAAAATCACTTTTTTCAGCAGTGCTCAAAGTGCTATTTCTTTAAACTTATCCAATGGAATAATAAGGGTTCGGTCATTTGTCAGGGAAAGCAACATGGCAGTATTGCCAACAAATTGAACGTCTTTTATTTCGGGAGCTTTAACACTTACATTCATTTTCTTATCGCTTTAAAAGCTTGTCGGTTATAAAACAATCCAGTTGGCTAAATAGGTCTGCTTTATTTCCAACAATCGTGGCCCAGATGGGATGGTAATGTATGTAGAAGCTTTTTGCCATCTGAAAATATCAACAATGTGTAACCAATTTCACCCATTTCTCTGATCCAGAATTTTGCTCTCAAGACATCTTACTTTTTAAAACCCAGATAGAATATTTAAAACTGATAATCCTGTGAAAAATTATTGAGAAATTTCTGATGAATTAATAGTTTCCAGAGAAGGATCATTATGAGTTATAGACGAAGAAACTTGCCGTAAAACCGCCATCAGTAAATCGAGTTTAAATGGCTTTGATATGTACGCGTTCATCCCCGAACGGATACATTCTTCTCGGTCTTCCGGCATCGCGTTAGCTGTTAATGCCACTATAACCGGTTGGCAATATTCTCCGCTCCTGATTGTTCGGGTAGCTTCTAACCCATCCATTCCCGGCATCCTAATATCCATAAAGATAACATCGTAATTCTTTTCTTTAAGTGCGATGAGTGCTTCCAACCCATCGTTTACAACCTGTGGATGGTAACCGAGTTTGTTCAAAATTCTGGTGGCCAGCTTTTGATTAATCAGGTTATCTTCTGCTAATAAAATGCTCAACGGATAACTAATCGCAAAATCCTGTTGTAAAACTGATGTTGAAAGAACGGTTCCCGGTACTACATTTATGTTTTCAGCTGGGATGTACTTACTTACTAAATCAAAAAGCTGATTTATTTTAACCGGTTTACGCAGACAATCATTAATCAATTTTTGGTCACTATAATGAGCAAAGTTCATTTTTGAACAGAGCAGTACAATGGGAACAGAAGGATGAATTTTCCTGATCCCTCTGGCCAGGTTAATCCCGTCAAGTTTAGGCATGTGCAGATCCGTAAAAATCAATTCTACCGGTTTTCCATCCTTTAGGATTTCCAACGCTTGGTATCCGGAAGATGCAGTAACCGGGTGTAAGTTCCAGGATTGCATTTGCGCTTTTAAAACAGCTAACGATGTGAGGTTATCATCAACAATTAAAATTCGCTTGCCGCTATTTTCAATTGAATTAAAACGGGGAAAAAATTTCCGGGCATTCGCTTTCACCTGAATCTTAATATTAAAACTAAATGTTGTTCCTTTTCCGGGCATGCTTTTAACTTCAATGGCCCCGCCCATAAGTTTTATAAGCCGTTCGCTGATCACTAAACCCAAGCCGGTTCCTCCATATTTACGGGTGGTAGAAGAATCTACCTGAGAAAACGCCTTAAATAAACCCGGTATTTTATTTTCTGGGATACCGATACCTGTATCAGATACATCAAAGCCTACGATGACGTTCTTTTCCTCTGCGCTGATTAAAGCCACGTTAACAAAAACTTCCCCCTTGTGCGTAAACTTAATGGCGTTGCTTATTAAATTAATGAGAACCTGCCGAAGCCGAAGGGCATCACCGATAAGCTGAGAGGGAATTTGCGGGTCTATTTTATAAATCAGGTCTAAGCCCTGTTCTTCAACCTGTCCGCATAGCATATCCATCACCTCTTCGACAACTGTTTGCAAATCAAAATCAGCCTTTTCAATTTCTATGTTACCGGATTCGATCTTGGAGAAATCTAAAATATCGTTTATAACCCCAAGCAAAGCGTCGCCGCTATGGCTAATGGTTTGCACATAATCTTTCTGTTCCGCACTAAGGTTTGTTTCCGCCAGTAATAAGGCCATACCAATTACACCGTTCATAGGTGTCCGTATTTCGTGGCTCATTGTAGCCAAAAATTCACTTTTAATCTTATTGGCGTGATCGGCTTCTTTTCTGGCTGTCTGTTCCAGATCAGATTTAACCTGTAGGTCTTCTGACTGCGAAAGCAACTCTTCAGATTGCGCCTGAAGCTCCTCAGCTTGAAGCTGCAAGGTGTTTGCCTGAGCCTGAAGTTCTTCGTTTAATGATTTTAAAACCACCGACTGCTTAACTATTTCTTCTGTGCGTTCCAGTACCTGCTTTTCCAACTGCCTTTTTTGTTGCTCTATAGTAGTAACCCTTATTCTATAAATCAGATAAATTAACAGCAATGCGGATATAACAGAAAGTATTTTAAACCACCAGGTTAACCAGAAGGGCGGGGTGATCTGAACGTTAACTGACGCTGTTGAAACGGACCAGTTGTTATTAAGATCTTTGGATTTTACTTTAAAGGTATAGCTTCCCGGATCAAGGTTTGTATAGTTTGCAGTTCTCGATTTAGTTGATTCTAACCAATCCTTATCAAAACCCTCAAGTTTATAAATGTATTTTAAAGACTCTGAGTGGGCGAAATCAATGGCGGCGAACTTAAACATAAATACAGCGTCTGCATAGCTTATTTTTAGTTTGGAAGTCTCAGAAATAGTGGATGTTAAAATAGATGATTTGTCATTTACAATCGGTACCTGCTTGTTAAATATTTCAAATTCAGTTAAGTAAACAGGTGTTGAAGGCTTTTTTAACGAAACTTGCCGGGGGTTAAATTCATTAAAACCAGAAACACCTCCAAAATACATCACACCGGTTTTGCTCTTTACTCCCGCAGGTTTGAAATCATTTGATTGAAGACCGTCTTCAGACGAATAATTAATAAAGCTTTTTCCCTTTACATCCATTCGTGAAATCCCGTTGGAGGTGGCTATCCACAAATACTTTTTGTTGTCCTCCAACACATGCGTAACCACATCAGAAGGAAGCCCGTCTTTGCTTGTAAAGTTGGAAAAATGACCTGTTTTCGGGTTAAGGAAACTTAACCCCGCTGTGGTTCCGAATATCATGGTCCCATCAGCGGATTCTAAGATTGAATTAACCGTATTACTACTGATACTATTTTTTTTTAAATCATTTATATAATTTTTAAAAATATCTCTTTTACGGTCATAAAGACTGAGGCCGCCATCCTCGGTACCAATCCACATATTACCTCTGGAATCCTCAAAAAAAGTATTTACAATGTTACCCGCCAAACTTTTTGCATCTCCGTTATCGTGCTTATAATGTTTAAAAGAATTTGTTACTGGATTGTAAATGTCTAGCCCCGTTTCAAATGTGCTTATCCACATCTTCTTTTCTTTATCCTCGGCAATGGCCCAAATATTATTGTTTGATAAGCTGTTTGAGTTACCCGGTTCGTGGTTAAGGTGTTTGAACGTTTTTGCCCTTGTGTTTAAAATCGTGATCCCTTTTCCCCAGGTACCAACCCAAAAATTGTTTTGACTATCCTCTTTTATAGCCAGCACAAAGTCTCCCGCAATGCTTTTTGTATTTCCGGGTATGTTCTTTAGATGTTTAAATGTTTTTTTTACCGGGTCGAAAATGTTAACCCCTCCACCATCCGTAGCCACCCAGATCTTCCCGTCTGAAGCTTCAATAATATCCAGAACGAAGTTATTATTAAGGCTCTTCGGGTTAGAAGTCCGCTTGTAATGTGTAAATACACTTCCTGTCTGATTGTAAAAAGATAACCCACCATTAAAATTAGCTAACCATATATTTCCTGTTTTATCCTTGTAAAAATCGTAGATGGAATTGCTGCTCAAACTCTTTAAGTCAATTTCATCGTTCCGGATATGAGTAATTTTATCATTATCAGGGTTTAAAATATCGAGGCCTCCGTTTTCGGTTCCTATCCAGATATTTCCTGATTGATCTTCAATAATGGCACGTACCGTATTCTCAGATATACTGTTAGGATTTAAATCGTTGTGGATATAGTTTTTAAAAGTTTTGGTTTTTAAATCAAAAAGGTTCAATCCTTTTTCGACCGTACCCAGCCAGATTCTCTGTTTACTGTCTCTGAATAAACAAACAATATCATTTAAGGGTACACGTTTTGAATTTGACTTATAAGTAAGAATATGATCAGCAGTCTTTTTCTCATGATCGTATATAATTAACCCCGACTGACCGGTAGCCAACAAGAAAGTGTTCGCGTCAATTTCAAGAATAGCATTAATATCTTTTAAATTATTCGCGGAGGTCCGGTGATGGATAAAATTATTTTTTTTACTGTCATACCGGTCAAAACCCTGGGCCGTCCCTATCCAGATCCGGCCTTTGGAATCTTTAAAAACCTTGCTTACGGAGTTGTCCGATACGCTGTTTTTTTCGTTCGGATCATAATAATAGTTATAAAATTTTTCTTTCTTTAAATCAAACCTGCTCAGGCCATCTCCCGTAGCAATCCAGAGATCACGGTTATCATCTTCTGCTATTGATTCCACGAAATTGCCGGAAATGCTATGCAGATCACCGGGAATCGGTTTATAAACCTTAAACTCATACCCGTCAAACCGGTTAAGGCCGTCCCAGGTTCCGGCCCAGATAAACCCCCTGCTATCCTGCATTACCGTACGCACACTTTGATGTGATAAACCTTGCTTTACGCCGTATATGTTAAACTTATTCTGTATCTGTGCGAAACTGGCAACAGGTAAAAAGAATAAAAGGAACACAAATGAAATTTTTTTGATCATATATTTGAAATTATGATCGATCCGGCATTATAGATGAAGGGGTTCATTTTTTCGTTTTTGGCTACAAAGAATAGCTTCTTCATTAAAAGAGGCAATGAATGAATTAAGTATCGGTGATGGTAAAAACTATTGTAACTACAAAGTAAAAGTCCGATTTGGAACCCTCAGAATTACTTGTAATATGAAAATCTATACGAATCGCGGCTTTTAAGGTTGCACGAACGCAGTGTAAAATTCTTATAATCAAGCCAATTATAGAAATTGCATAGCGGAATAAAAGGGATTTGAAAATCAATGTCAGATCTCCGTTGTTAAGTTCAGCCCCGTGTTACGCTCATACTGCTCGGGGCCTTAGGCTCATGGCCGGTATCCGCTTCACCCGGGTTTAGGATTTGTGACCTGCGAAGAAGCAGCATTTGTTCGGCAACGTAAACTGGTGGTTCCAGACATGGTTACCTTGTAAAATTCGCTATTGTCCTCGTTTGCAACGAGGATAAAGGGGTATTTTATCGCCTTAGTACATCAAAAATGTACTTCTTAAGCATCCGCGTTGAAAACGCGGACGAGGGAAAGCAAACGCGGACGAATCTCCCATCAACAATAGCCAGGGTATCTCGTGGAGAATAATATTAGCGGTCATTCCCGTCCTGAAATATCACTTCGGTTATCTTGGAAATAACCTTTTTAAATACATCACTTTTTAAAGTAGATCCAGTACGGCTAATAATCTGATCAGGAGTATAAATTTGCATCATATGGCAAACCGCAAACCCCGTCCGTAAATTCTTAGGTTTGTTTATCATTTCGGGGGTTATTTCAAAAGTAAAGTCGAAGAAATGATTCTTGGTAGACAACAACACAACGTAAAAGAATCCCTCAGCTTCAAAAATAGCATTATTCGAAACAACAATAGCAGGATGAGGCTCTGGTTTTTTACCGGTATAAAAAGCGACTTCTACGATATCCCGTTGACTTACTTTCATAAGCGGTTTTTAATAAGACCTTCTGCAGTTTTTGTCTGATTGCTGAAATGCTTACGATAATCCTCTGCCCCAAGCTTATCTAACCTGGCCAAACTTGCCTTACGCACTTTTACTCCATGCTTTTTGAGGATAGCAATTACTGCTTCAGTTTCTTTTTCGGGTATATCAATAGTGATAGTGGTCATAACAAAATAAACTTATACAAATATAACTGTATTCCGACAAGGAAATAAGACTCTAG
Organism: Daejeonella sp.; assembly: GCA_041749185.1. Lineage (GTDB taxonomy): Bacteria > Bacteroidota > Bacteroidia > Sphingobacteriales > Sphingobacteriaceae > Daejeonella. Next base: position 23,138 of record JBGTBV010000088.1, read on the forward strand.
TAATACATCTGCAATGTGATTCTTTGGCTAGGGAAGGATGAACGGAGACACCCGTCCGCTGCGGGCTGAACCTTTTTAAAATCCCTTAGAAAGTCCGACATCCGGTGCGGCTCTTCGCGTCGTGCCAGCAGATGCAAATGGTGGTCATTAAAACCCAGCCGTTTACTTTTAAACCTTTGGCCTTGATGTACGATCATCCTCGTTTGCAACGAGGATGAAGGAGTATTTTCTCGCCTTAGTACACCAAAAATGTACTTCTTAAGCATCCGTGTTGAAACGCGAACGATTGGGGTTAGATATCAATGTTTTCTTTTTGATGATGGATGGAAAGAATACTGATCGTGCTCTCGTTAACCCGGTAGAATATATAAAATTGATCCCAGATTAAAAGAAGAATTGATGGATGAGCTGTTTTAATTCCAATAAACGGATTTTTAATAAGTTGATGGAACTTCAGATAGAGCTCTCGTATAAGTCTTTTGGAGTAAGTATCTGATTTATTTCGATTGTTATTAAATTCTACAATCTTTTCAATATCCAAATATGCTAGACGGGAAATAATTAATCTTTTAGCCATTTGCTATACTTTTCTTCAAAATCCTGAAGGGTATAGAACCTGCCTTCTTCGATATCCCGTTCTGCTGCAGTTATACTTTCCATGTGTGAATCAGAAATCTGGTAAACCGCTTCTTGTTTAGAAATGATCACATTTAAGGCGTACAGGAAGTCGATATCGTTAACCTGATCTATTTTTTCATGAAGCGCCTTTTTTAGTTCTGAAGTTTTCATTTCTAAAATTACAAATAATTTGATTCAACAGCTTCTATTCATCGCTAGCGCACGCGTGCCGCGTGTGAGTTTAATCTTTAGAAGTAATCAATTTCAACTAACCCCTTTCCACCCGAATAATCAATAGCACTGGAATATTGCCAATTCGATGCTTCAGTCACGAAACCTGCCACTACTGGATTGTTATGAATATAATCTGCTTTTTTTTCAATTACTGCCGAGCTCCATAATTCTATTGGCCTGTTATTGTGCTGCCAAAATTGATTTTGCTGAACATTGCTGCTTTTTGCGCCCGCTCTTTTAAACATCCACAAAATCCATTCCTTTCGGGATTCCTGTGTATTGCTCTCTATGGCCTTCACAATTTGTTTCGATGTATGTTCCTTAAACCGGCCTAATAAAATATCAGGATTGTTTTCTTTTGCCCTGAAAATTAAATGAACATGGCTGGGCATAATACACCAGCAATATAATTCAAGCCCAAGATTATTTCTACAATAGGTCAAACTTTCTACAATAATGTCATTATAAATTGGACGAACAAATACATCAATCCAGTTTACGGTAGCAAAACTTACGAAGTATACTCCTTCTTTATTCAGGAACTTATATTTTCTGCTCAATTGCTTTGAATATTAGGATGTTTGAAAATAAAGCTAATGAAAGTTTATGGGCTGGAATGCAGTTTTGCCGATAGTACGTATGCTGGCGCAAGCGTGTCGCTTGTGCCTATTCTGTAAGCTTATCCTATTTTATTTCACACGCGACACGCGTGCGCCAGGGGGGCTTGTGCTAGTATTTTGAAGCATTATTTCCAAAGCGGTTCGTTGTTCCAATTATTCAAGAAGCCAAGTCTGTAAATTGGAATTGTTGGATGAGCATTAAAAAGGTCAAGTATTTTGGTTTTGATTTGGTGCCCTGGTGTTACTTCGTTGCATAGATAAACCATACAAGAAATAATTAGAAACGGCTTTTTAGTTTGCACTGGAGTAAGTGGATTGGCAAACCATTGACCTATTGGATTATTTAATTGGTCTGTAGGTCTTTTGACCATATTTCTGCTCCACAGTCGTGAGTGATGGGCAACGATATTTCTAACGTAAGTAATGGCTTCTAACCAACTGGAAAGTTCACTGTGCAAGTTCAAGCCCATCTCTTTCGCAATGGTAGCTTTCTCGGGTAATTGGTGCTTTAAGTTTTTATACAATTTTGAAAGTGTACCCATTGAAGCCACTTCCAAGGTTTTCCAAGCATCCGCATCCTGATTAGAGTAACGGTAACGGTGGTCCTTGATGAAGATTTCCTGACTTCTCTTAAACTCTTTTTGAAGCTCCTCAATGATGTTCTGATGAATGGTTCTCTTTACTCCATTCACAGTTATGGTACTACTTTCAAACAATAAAGGATCCAAATACCATAAACCACCATAGCTTACAGAAAGGTGGTAAATCATTTTTGTACGCAAGGCAACTTCTATTCGTTCAATGGCATCAAATAAAATAAGCCTTAAATGACGGTCAAAATTGTAACGGTCAATTATATCTTCAAAATAGGTTTCGGGTTTTAGGGTGTGCAGAGTGTAATCGTCTTGCATATCCCACCAATAACCCTTCAAGCGATAGTAGCTGATGTTTCCTAGAAAATGTGGTGCTTCCGGCTCATTGCGAAATAGCATTCCCCGTTGTTTGAGTAAGGCTATTTGTTCGGCTATGGTGTACGCCGGTTTATTTACCATAGGATATAAAAAAATGACCCGCTTGCAGTTCTTATGGTATGCAAAACGGGTACTGTTGGTACAAACTTACAATGATTTTTTGGTTTGACAAACTTTTTCAAACATCATCGCTAGCGCAAGCGTGTCGCTTGTGCTTATTTTCTATAACTTATACTTTTTGGAACTATTTATTTCACACGCGGCACGCGTGCGCCAGCGGGGGGAGCAAAAGCGGACGATAAGGTGAGGATTGAAGCAAACGCGGACGATTAGATTAGCCACTTATATATTCACTGTAAGATGTTGATCTGA
>JBGTBV010000089.1:0-6260 GCA_041749185.1 Daejeonella sp.
TGCTGGAAATTACCTCACGGTGATGGTTAACGTGCCCGGCAATAATGTATAGAAGTGCCCGTACCGTAATGGAATTGCCGCTGCCGATTCCGGTAAAGTCAAGCTGCGCATCCGTAAGAGCGTTAAACAAATACATGTTTGCCTGCCGGAGTGCCGCAAATTCGGCAGCCAGAACTGATAAACCCCTGTCGTTAAAGTTAGCATGGGTCACATAACTGTTTTCCTCAAAGCCGGGTAGAGGGGTTTCGTCTGCCCGCGAAAAACGGAGCACCCGATAGGCCATCACCCGTTCGGTGTCAATCAGGTGGCCAACCACTTCTTTGATGGTCCATTTTCCTTCCGCATAAGCGAAATAAGCCTGCTCATCTGAAATAAGCTTTAAAAATTTGGGGAATGATTCTGCCTGATAGGCTAGCTCACCCATCACATTTTCTGATACGGTATTGATGTACGGTGCGTAAAAGGGCGCAAATTCTTCAGGTTGTGGTCGGTTCATAAGTGATGCTGCTTTTTAAAACTATTCTAAAGATAGTACCTTTCCCCATTTCAGAATCTTTAACAAAGATCTGGCCCTGGTGGTAGTTTTCAATAATTCTTTTGGTTAATGATAACCCCAGCCCCCAGCCGCGTTTTCTGGTGGTGTATCCCGGTTGAAAAACGGTATCAAACATCAACCGGGATATGCCCTTGCCGGTATCACTTATATCAATAAACACTTGCTCTTTGGCCAGGTTTTCGGTGATGTTTATTTCAATAGTCCCCGGCCCCTCAATGGCATTAACGGCGTTCTTTAACAAATTTTCTAATACCCAGTCAAACAGCGGTACGCTAACCAGGGCTTCCACCTGCGTATCGCCGGCTAACACAAAGTTGATCTTATCGCTCACCCTGATCTTAAAATAGTTAACAAACTCTGCGGCAACGTTGTAAATTCCGTGGGTTTGCAAGATAGGCTTTGAGCCGATTTTAGAAAATCGGTCGGCAACCATTTCCAACCGCTTTACATCGTTTTCCATCTCAACCAATAAGGGGTCATGCTCGGTGCTGATCTTTGATTTCAGTAATTCCACCCAGGCCATCAGCGCCGAAATTGGCGTGCCTAACTGGTGCGCTGTTTCTTTGGCCATACCCACCCAAACCTGGTCTTGCTCTGACCGTCTGGATGAGCTGAACACCAGATAGGCTACCAGCAGAAATATGGCAATTACAGTGAGCTGGATGTAAGGAAAAATACGTAATTGCGTCAACAGCATAGAATCTTTATAGTACACATACAGCTTGTCTTTGCCGCCACGCTCCAGCTCAATAACAATCGGTTCGTGCTGCAGGCGCATCTCTGCCAGTTGCGCCTTAAAATATTGCGGATCATATTTTTTCAGGCTATCGGCTTCCAGTTCAAAATTGGTTTTTGTGCTGTCTAAACCCCGGTAAGAGGTTATGTTATCGGCCGAGTCGGCAACAATGGCGGGCACCGCAAGACTATCTCTGATGGAATAAATGAAAGTAATGTAGTCATCGTTTACATCGGGCATATCTATAATATTGCGGGTGCTTTTAGACCATACCTCTGCCCGTGTACGTTCTGCAACTGAGATGTTTTTCACCAGATAATTGGTATACCACAGAGAGGCGCCTCCAATTACCACGGCAAAGGCAAGTAAAATAAATTTCCAGCGTCGTTTCTGTTCGTAGGGATTCATTAAATGCCAAAATACAAAAAGGAAACGCAAAGCGCATAAATTACATTGTGCTCAAAAAACTATCTTTGCGCTATGTTAAACAACAAAAAAGTGAGGGTTCGTTTTGCGCCAAGCCCCACCGGCGGACTGCATTTGGGCGGTGTGCGCACGGTGCTGTTCAATTACCTTTTTGCCCGCAAGCATCAGGGCGAGTTTGTTTTGCGGATTGAAGATACAGACCAGAGTCGCTATGTGGAAAGTGCCGAGCAGTATATTTCTGATTGCTTAAAATGGTGCGGGTTAAACCCGGATGAAAGCCCTGAAACGGGTGGGCCTTACGCACCTTATCGCCAAAGCGAGCGCAAAGCTATTTACCGAAAATATGCAGAACAGTTAGTAAACAGCGGCCATGCTTACTATGCTTTTGATACGCCCGAAGAATTAGAAACGCAGCGTGGGCTAACAGCCAACTTCAGATACGGGCTAAGCAACCGCGAGGCTCTGAAAAACTCGCTTAACCTTTCTCAGGCTGAAGTGCGAAGCCTGATCGAGCAAAATGTTCCCTATGTGATTCGCATAAAAATGCCCGCCGACGAAACGCTGAGCTTTAACGATATGATCCGCGGTATTGTAAGCTTTGAAACCAATCTGGTTGACGACAAAGTTTTGCTGAAAGCCGACGGAATGCCAACCTACCATTTAGCCGTGGTAGTTGATGACTATCTGATGAAGATCAGCCATGCTTTTCGAGGCGAAGAGTGGCTGCCCTCTGCACCGGTTCATATTTTATTGTGGGAATATTTAGGCTGGAAAGCCGACATGCCCCAATGGGTTCATTTGCCTTTGATTTTAAAGCCCGATGGCAATGGCAAACTCAGCAAACGCGATGGCGACCGACTGGGTTTCCCGGTGTATGCCATGAACTGGACAGATCCGAAAACAGGCGATGTAACTAAAGGATTTCGGGAAATGGGCTATTTGCCCGAAGCTTTTATTAATATGCTGGCGCTTTTAGGCTGGAACGACGGAACGGAGCAGGAAATATTTACACTTAACGAGCTGATCGACAAATTTTCTATTGATCGCGTAAGCAAAGCCGGTGCAAAATTCGATTTTGAAAAGGCAAAATGGTTCAACCATGAGTATATTAAGAAGGCTGACAGCGCAAAGCTGAAATCAGAAATACAAACGATACTTTCGGATAAAGGGATTTCTATTGATGATGATTCTTACTTAGAAGATGTAATTACGCTTGTGAAAGATCGGTTAACGTTCTTGCAGGATTTCTGGGAGCAGGCTTCTTTCTTTTTTGAGAAGCCAAAAGAATATGACCTTAATGCCGTCAAACCTAAATGGAACGAGGATAAGGTGGCCTTTTTTAAAGAATATACAGCAGGAATAGCTGCTGAAATTAATACAGCATCCGAATTTGAAACGGCTTTTAAAGAACTGGCGCAGTCAAAAAATCTAAAAGTTGGGGAGTTAATGTTGCCCTTGCGGGTGATGCTTGTAGGTGGCAAATTTGGTCCGGGAGTGTTTGAAATTGCGGCTTTGCTGGGAACTAATGAAACCGCAAGCCGGATAGAAAGAGCGCTGGAAAAGTTTTCTGAAGTTTGATGGCAATAAGCAAAACCTATATAGAAGATAAAGTTTTTGAGAAGATTGATTTCTCAGAAAACAACCTGACTAAAGCCCAGTATGAGAATTGCACCTTTATTAGTTGCAATTTTTCAAATTCAGACCTTTCTGAAATCAATTTTTTAGAATGTGAATTTCAAACATGCAATTTAAGTTTGGCTAAAATTACTCAATCGGCATTTAGAGAAGTCCGTTTTATAAATTGCAAGCTGTTAGGTTTACATTTTCAAAACTGCAACGAATTTCTGTTCGCCGTTTATTTTGAAAATTGTTTCCTCAATCTGAGTTCCTTTTATCGCCGGAATTTAAAAAAAACAGAATTCATCAATTCCAGTCTTCAGGAAGTTGATTTTACGGAAGCCGACTTATCCGATTCTAGTTTTGACAATTGCGATTTAGCCGGGGCGACATTTGAGGGAACTTTATTAGAAAAAACAGATTTCCGTACATCTTATAATTACTCTATAGACCCGGAAGTGAACCGTTTAAAAAAAGCGAAATTTTCCCTGGCAGGAGTTGGGGGGCTTTTGAACCGGTATGATATTGAGATAAGTTAACTTACCGATTATAATGCTCAATTTATTACCGGTCTGCCAAAAGGAAAACCCGTTAAATGGTACCTTCATCGTCAGGCGGGCAAATAGGAAGTTGCGAATATGCCTGCAGATTCTGCTTAATTTTATAAACCTTTTCGGTGCTCGTTTCCATAATTTCAAAGTGGCCGTCCTGTTGGGCCAAACTTCCAATGCTCTGATAATCCATCCCGGAAACGGTGGTTATTTTAGCGGTGCTGTGAAACTGTTTCGCTCCGGTTTGGCGGGCGAGGTTAATTACATTTTCTTCGTTCACGCCAGCCCCAACCATAATGCTGATGCGGCCAGCGGCCTTTTTCACCAATTTGTTTAATATCGGAATTCCGTCCGCGGCGGTTATTTCGCCACCAGAAGTTAGCACCCGTTCGCACCCTAAAGAAATAATCTCTTCCAACCCTTTTTCAAAATCGTTGCACCGGTCGAAAGCCCGGTGAAAAGTCACCTGCATGGGCCGAGCCAGGGAAATTAGTTCTGCGCAACGTTGGGTATCAATACTTCCGTCGGCGTTCAGCAGTCCAATAGCCACGCCTTCGCAGCCCGCATCTTTACAAAAACCAATATCGGCCTTCATCACTTCAAATTCTTCATCGGAAAATAAAAAATCTCCGCCGCGGGCCCTGATTATTGGGAACACCGGAATGTTTAGGAGCTTTTTACATTGGCGGATCATCCCTGCCGAAGGAGTGGTACCGCCTTCAGCCATATTATCGCAAAGTTCTATACGGGTGGCGCCGCCCGCCTGTGCTGCAAGCGCCGAACGAATGGAATTGGCGCAGATTTCTAATTCAAAATCCATAAATCAGATTTGAGGCAGAAGACATTAGCTTTGAGATTTTGGAAGTTAGGATCTTGATTTTTTTACACCCGATGAGGAAATCTGCAAATCAGGAAATTAATAATAGCTTTTACCCGGCACCAGCAATTCCTGATTTTCCTTATTGCAAACGGCAAAGCTAAATCCTTTCTGAATGGCGTATGCGCCATACTGGCCTTTCTTATTCAGTGCTAAAAAACCCACCTGAATTTCTTTTGCCGTTTCGGGTTTCTTTTTAATGATGCGCATTACCGCTTCTTTGCACGCCTCTTCGGGCGGATAGCCCTGGCGCATCAGTTCCACCACCAAAAAGCTGCCAACATTGCGGATCACCTCTTCGCCAACACCGGTAGAAGTGGCCCCGCCAATTTCATTATCCACATATAAACCTGCCCCGATGATGGGCGAATCGCCCACCCGCCCGTGTAATTTGTAGGCCATGCCGCTGGTGGTACACGCCCCGGAAAGGTTTCCTTTAGCATCAATCGCCAGCATCCCAATAGTATCATGATTGTACTCGTTTCCCGGGAGTTTCCGCGGACTAAATGATTTATTTTCGATATTGATTACGGGTTTGTACTCCGCTTTTTTAAGCCATTCTTTCCAGTCTTTTTCTGATTGTTCTGTTAGCAAATTTATCTGCTTAAATCCCTGCTCAAGGGCAAATTGCAATGCGCCCTCGCCAACCAGCATTACATGAGGGGTTTTTTCCATTACCCTGCGGGCAACCGATATGGGATGCAAAATATTTTGGAGCGATGCCACGCTGCCGCAATTTCCAAGCTCGTCCATAATGCAGGCGTCAAGCGTAACTTTGCCGTCGCGATCCGGCAATCCTCCCAGGCCCACACTTTGATTTTTGGCGTCCGCTTCGGGAATCATCGCACCCTGTTCAACAGCATCGAGCGCCCGGCCGCCGAGGCTTAAAACCTTCCAGGCTGCCGCGTTTGCCGCGATGCCAAAATCCCAAGTTGAAATAACAATGGGGTTATGTTCAAGCGGGCGGATATTTGCGGAAGGGATGAATGCAGCAACTGATCCGCTGCCTGCCAATAGCGAAGTTCCCGCTACAGCCGTAGTTGTTATAAATTTTCGACGATTTAACATGAGCTAAATATATGAAATCAGTCGCAGGGAAAAATAAATTGCAGGGAATTGTCCCGCCAGGGAAATTATTTAAATAGAAGGGTTAGGTCAATTTGCAGACCTTTTAGTAAGACAGATTGCAATACTTCTGCTTTACCGACCTTTTGCCTCAGCAGGAATACGCTGTTTTCTAAACCATAAAGTTCGGCGTTGAGCTGTATAGGGTCTATGATGATATATTCTTTAACGCCGTACTTTTCGTAAACATCTTTTTTCTGCCGAAGATCATAATAGGCGGTAGAAGGGGATAGTATTTCAATAATGAGATCGGGGGCACCTTCTATATAGTCCTTAATAAGTTCAGCTTTCCTTTCTTCAGCAATGTAAAGTAAGTCTGGCTGAAAAATATTTTCATCCGCCAAATGAACATCTAAAGGTGCAAATAAACAG
>JBGTBV010000090.1:0-9857 GCA_041749185.1 Daejeonella sp.
TCTGTTGTGATGGGCTGCTCAGAGCCCTGTTTAAAAATGGGGCGCCCGGTGTAACGATTCGATTTTGGATTCGTATACCCCTTTGCGAAAACCAGATTGTTTTTTTGGTCGAGCCGGATGTAATCGGCGTCCAGCTCAAAATCATCATAAATAACCCGTGCGTTGCCAAATAAATAAACAATGTTATTAACATGGTCAAACCGGATGGAATCATCTGCACTGTAATTCACTTTTGAGGTTAAACCTGATGCCGAAGCAGACTTATTTACAGAAGTATCCGTTTTTAATACAGATAATACCGTATCTCTTTTTAACGGGCTTGGTTGAGCAACGGGCTGTTGTGAATAAAGAGATGTATTCATCAACAAAAAAATTACGGAACTTAAACTATATCTAAAAAACAATTTAATAAATTTCAATTTCGATGATGAATAGTATGTTTGCACAAACCAAGTATACAATACGACCAAAATTAATGAAAATTATACCATTGGACAGATTCATTTATTCTTTGCTGATTGTTCTGCTGCTATCGGCAGTAGCCAAAGGAAATGACGTTCCGGGTCCGTATCGCATAAAAACGATCGTAATTGACGCCGGGCATGGCGGGCACGACGGCTCCACACACGGAGAATTTTCTAAAGAAAAAGATGTTGCCTTGAAAGTGGCTTTGCGTTTAGGCAGAACCATAGAAGAAAAGCTTAAAGACGTTAAGGTTGTTTATACCCGCACAACAGATGTGTTTATCCCGCTTTACGAACGTATCGGGATAGCCAACCGGGCCAAAGCCGACTTATTTATTTCTATTCATTGCAATTCTATGCCCATTAAGCGTGTGCGTACCGGCTATCGTAAAGACAGCAAAGGCAGAAGCGTACCCGTTTACAAAAGTGTGCAAAGTACAAGCACCAGAGGAACAGAAACTTTTGTTTCTGGCTTTGGACGGTTAGACGAGCAGGATGTGGTAATGCGGGAAAATGCTTCTATTTTATTAGAAAAAGATTATAAAGAGAATTACGACGGTTATGATCCCAATGATCCGGAAAGTATCATCATGCTTTCGCTGATGAAAAATGCATTCAGGGAACAAAGTATAAAGCTTGCAACGTTCATGCAGGATGAATATACCCTTACCGGGCGGGTTGACCGTGGCGTTAAAGAACAAAGCCTGGCAGTATTGGCACGAGCGGGAATGCCGGCAGTGTTGACAGAGATTGGCTTTATATCTAACCCGACCGAAGAAGAATACATGAATTCTGAAAGCGGTCAAACCGAAATAGTAAATTCGTTGTTAAAAGCAATTCAGAGTTATAAGAAGCAGATAGAACTTGAGTAGTTTAAAAAAAACAGTTTACGATAAAATTAAAGCTGGTGCACCTATTCTGCTGTTAAAAATCCCATCCTATATATTTCTAAAATGAAAGTAACCAGCGAAACCAAAGTCGGAGTTTTAGCCGCAGTAGCCATTGTCATATTAATAGTTGGTTATAGCTTCTTAAAAGGAAACGATGTGTTTTCTTCAGAAAATGAATTTTATGCCAAATATGAGCGTGTTGAGGGATTAGCGGTTTCAAAACCGGTTCTGGTAAACGGATATCAGATTGGCCGGGTATCAAAACTAACGCTCTTGCCCACCGGCCAAATCATGGTTCAGTTTAAGGTTGATCCGCAATACGCCATCCCCAAAAATACAGTGGCCCGTTTAGAAAGCACAGATTTGTTAGGCAGCAAAGCGGTAATTTTTGAATTAGGAGAAAGCAACGAGTTTGCCAGTGATGGAGATACGCTAAACGCGAATATTCAAATGGATTTAATGGAGCAGGTTGAACCCGTGCAGAAAAAAGCCGAGCAAATTATATCCCGCTTAGACTCTGTATTAACCGCTGTTAACACTACGCTAAATCCAACTTTCCAGAAAAACTTTGAACGCAGCTTTTCCAGCATAGCCAGAACACTTGAAACCTTAGAAACCACTACCAAAACAGTTGACGGCCTGGTAGGCACGCAAAGCAGGCGCATTGTGTCCATTATGGATAATCTGGAATCCATATCCTCCAATTTTGAGAACAATAACGAAACGATCAATTCAATAATGAACAATCTGGATAAGGTGAGCACGGAAGTTGCTAAGGCTAATTTCGCTCAGACGATCAATGAAGCAAACAAAGCTGTTGCCGATATGCAGGCGTTAATCAATAAGGTAAACACTGGCAACGGCACTCTGGCGCAGTTGATCAACGACCCCAACATGTATAATAATCTGAATAACGCTGCCAACAATCTGGATAAACTGATGATTGATCTGAAAGCCAATCCGAAACGATACGTAAGTTTCTCGGTTTTTGGAGGCAGGAAGGATTAGAAAATCAGACTTAAAAAAATTCTGCTGGCTGGCCAATCTCTGAAGTTATAACCGAAATGTTAATCCTTCGATGGCTAAAACGGTTTCTTTGAAATTTCCTCTGGCTTCTTGCAATACCGGCTCCAAATCTCGGTAACGTGCAGAAAAATGACCGATTAGCAGACGTTTTACCCCTGCCCTCACCGCAATTTCGCCGGCCTGTAACGCCGTTGTGTGAAAAGTTTCGGTAGCCCGCTCAAGCATATCGTGCATAAATGTAGCTTCATGGTACAGAAGATCTGCCCCGGAAATCAGATTAAGATATTTCCAGTTGCAAATAGTGTCTGAGCAATACGCGAAAACTTTCGGTTTCTCCGGTTCAATAGTTAAAGAAGTCGCCGGATGAACCACTCCCCTTTTATCAGTAAACGCAGCGCCCTTTTTAATATTGGTAATCTGATCTGCAGGAATCTGCAACTCCTCTACTTTTTGCTTGTCCATTTTGGGCAGACGTACTTTGCCCGAAAATAGAAAACCGGTGCATGCGATGCGGTGCTCGAGCGGTATGGTGCTGATCCGTACATCGTAGTTCTCAAAAATCGAAATGCTCTGCAGCGGGTCAACCGCAAAAAAATTGATAGGGTACCGAAGCTGCGTTTGAGAATTTCTAAAATTTACTTCCAAAATTTCCTGTAATGCTTCTGGTCCGTAAAGGTTCATTTCTTTGGTCCGGCCGTTTAAATGCAATGAGGAAAGCAAACCTGGTAAACCTAAATAATGATCGCCATGCAAATGGCTGATAAAAATATTATCTATGCGCTGAACTTTCAGATTGTACCGCAAAAGTTGCTGCTGCGTGCCTTCGCCACAGTCTACCAGAAAATACTTATCATTAATATTAAGAAGTTGGGAGGAGGGATTTCTGTTGAAAATGGGTGTTGCAGAACTGCTGCCTAAAATTGTGACTTCAAACTTCATTGGCAGTAGTCCAGACTATTACTTCGCTTCTTTTTTTAATTCTTTTTCAATTTCCTCCATAAAGATCAGGTCAATTCCTTCTTCAACGGTATTTACAACCGTTAATACATTGTCCAGTTGTGATATTGAAATTAAACGGGCAACGTTCTCGTTAATGCCGGTGAGTATAAATGAACCTTCCGCATTTTTGCAGATGCGATGTCCCACTAATAAACTGCCAAGACCAGAGGAATCTGAATACTTAACGGCCGAAAGATCCAGGATAATATTCCGCTGACCTTCTGTATTGGTTAAAATGAGTTCAGACTTAAGGTGCGGCGAAATCAGGCTGTTCAGCTTGGATTCGTTCAGCTTAATTAAAACATACTTCTCGTGTTTGTCTACGGTAAATTTCATGTTGAAAAAGTTTGATTACGCTATCACAATAATAACAAATTAAAATCACTTCAAACGCTTTAACGCCTCAATTATATTGCTTTCGATACGATCTATCAAATTTACATCCTGTTGTTTTTGAAATTCAATTCCGGTAATGTGCTGATATAATTCAACATACCGATCAGATATATCGTTCACAATCTGATCGGTCATTGCCGGAATTAATTGATCTTCTTTACCTTGAAAACCGCTGTCTATTAACCATTTGCGCACAAACTCTTTAGATAATTGCCTCTGCGGACTATTTTTTGAGAGCAATTCTTCATAGCCCTCCCGGTAAAAATACCGGGAAGAATCCGGGGTGTGTATTTCATCAATCAGATGTATTCTTCCGTCAAACTTTCCAAATTCGTACTTGGTATCTACTAAAATTAGTCCACGCTCTGACGCCATATCGGTTCCGCGGGAAAAGAGGGAATGCGTATACATCTCCAGCACCGAATAATCTTCCTGGGTTACCAGTTTTCTCCGGATGATCTCATCCTTCGAAATGTCTTCGTCATGCCCAACCTCGGCCTTGGTAGTTGGTGTAATTATCGGCTCAGGAAGTTTCTGGTTTTCTATTAATCCATCCGGCAAATGCACGCCACAAACCTCCCGCCTGCCCGCCTGATACTCACGCCAGGCATGCCCTGCAAGATAGCCTCTAATAACCATCTCTACTTTAAACGGCTCGCAAATGCGCCCGATGGTAACTGCCGGGTCGGGCACATCAATTACCCAATTTGGAACGATGTCTAATGTCTGTTGCAATGATTTGGCCGCAATCTGATTCAGCACCTGACCCTTGTATGGAATAGGCTCCGGTAAAACCACATCGAAAGCTGAAATACGGTCAGTTACCACCATTACCAAAAACTCGTTGCCGATGGTATAAACATCCCTAACCTTTCCCTTATAAAAATTACTTTGGCCCGGCAAGTGAAAATGGGTTTCTTTTATAGCTTTTCCTGTCATTGGCTGAATTACATTTTCTTTATCTGGTTTTAAAGAGGAAGAGCCGTTTCGGCCAGAAATATTTATTGGATATCGCCGTAAGCTCTTAAAATACTTTTCACCAATTTATGCCGAACCACATCTTCGCCGCTGAGGTAAATAATATCTATTCCTTTAATGTCTGTTAAAATCCGCAGGCCGGTATGGAGACCCGATTGTTGTTTCCTCGGCAGATCAATCTGAGTAATATCACCAGTGACGATAAATTTGGCAGTGGGGCCCATCCGCGTCAGAAACATTTTCAGTTGGATGTCTGTTGCGTTCTGAGCTTCATCTAAAATAACGAAGCAATTATCCAGCGTTCGGCCACGCATAAAAGCCAGCGGAGCCACTTCAATCACACGGGTTTCTAAAAAAACTTTAAGCCTTTCTGCCGGTATCATATCATCAAGTGCATCGTACAATGGCCTAAGGTATGGGTCAATTTTCTCCTTTAAATCGCCGGGCAAAAACCCCAGGTTCTCTCCTGCTTCCACAGCCGGGCGTGTTAAGATAATGCGTTTAACTTCCTTATTTTTCAACGCTCTAACAGCCAGCGCCACCGCTGTATAGGTTTTACCGGTTCCGGCCGGGCCAATCGCAAAGATAATATCGTTCTTGGTAATGCTTTCAACCATCCGCCTTTGGTTTGCGGTGCGGGCTTTTACAACGATGCCGTTCGGGCCAAACACAATGGGCTCGCCGCCGCCGAAGCTCTTTGCCTCGGGGCTTTCGCCGTCTTTCACCGCGGCAGAAGTAGCCCCAAGCAAATGCTCCAGATCGTTGTTGTTCAGGCTTTGAAATTTATCAACATGCTCCATAATTTCGCTGAACCTGGAATTGAAATTTTTAAGCTCAGCTTCGTCGCCCATAACTTTAACCTCATTGCCCCGGGCAACTATTTTGATCTTGGGAAAGTGCTTTCTGATGATCTCAAAATGTTCGTTGTTGGCCCCCCACATCACCAGCGGGTTAACGTTTTCTATAGATAGATTCAGTTCGTTCAAATTAGTGAGATTAAATTTTGGGCTGATGTTTATTTGATTAAAAATTCAATCTTTGTAGCAAGATTACCTATCGCAAGAATAATAATTAATATTAACATTTTAATGGCAATAATCACTTTAACAACTGATTTAGGCGACAAAGATTTTTACCAGGCTGCATTAAAAGGCAGCATTCTGAGCCAGATGCCCACTGTTAATATTGTTGATATTTCACATAACATTTCTGCGTTTAATATCCAGCAGGCAGCCTTCATTTTAAAAAATTCTTTCCATTATTTTCCCAAATCTACGGTGCACCTTATCGGGATAGATTCGGTGTTCAATGAACAAACCCGCTACCTTGCCCTGAAATATAAAGATCATTATTTTGTTGGGTCTGACAATGGCATTTTTTCATTGTTGTTTGATGAAAATCCAACCGACATTGTAGAATTGAATATTATGCAGGACCTCAAATACCTTCACTTCCCCCTGTCTGATATTTTTGCCAAAGCCGCATCACACCTGGCAAAAGGAGGCAAATTAAAAGATATCGGCATCCCGGTAGAAGCTATCGAAGAAAAGATGACGCTCCAGCCGGTTATTGAGCGGAACCTCATCCGCGGAAGCGTAATTTATATTGACTCTTTTCAGAACATCATTACCAACATTACCAAAGACATTTTTACTTCTGAACAAAACAACCGCGATTTCACCTTATTTTTTAAACGCAATGAATCAATAAACCAGTTAAGCTGGCATTACAACGAAGTTCCGGAAGGAGAAAAACTTTGTCTGTTCGGGATAAGCAATCATTTAGAGATCGCCATTAATAAAGGCAATGCAAGCGGGCTGCTGGGTATGCATGTGGGCGATATTGTTCGGATAGAATTTTTCTCATGATAACCAGACTGGTTAAACTAAGCGTAAAGCCGGCAAAGGCAAAAGAATTTGAACTGCTATTTTATCAAAATCAGCCTTCAATTATCGCTTTTGACGGTTGCTTTAAAACCGGGCTTTTTCTCGACGATTCTAACCCCGGATTATACTTTACCATAAGCCATTGGGAAAGCGAAGCGCATTTGGAACAATACCGGGCTTCTAATCTGTTTAATACAATTTGGGCAAAAGTTAAACCGCTTTTTGCGGCTAAGGCCGAAGCCTGGACATTAACGGATTCAGGCAGGTTTAAGGATTTGCAGTAAGTTTCTGCCAAGCTCGTAAACATCGGTAAAAGAGTTATAGAGCGGTACCGGGCTCAGCCTGATCACATCCGGCTCACGCCAATCCCCAATAATTCCCCGTTTTACCAAATCGCTAAAAATTTTCTTTCCATTTTTCTGAGCCATCAGCGATAGCTGACAACCACGATTTTGAACTTCTGATGGCGTAATAATTTGAAACTGGGCATATCCCAACTCCTTATTAATTTGTTCGACCATAAATTCCAGATATGCGGTAAGCCGGATACTTTTCTTTCGCATTACGTTTATGCCGCCGGCTTCTTCAAAAACTGTAAGCGATGCCTTGTTGGCAGCCATCAGCAATATGGGGCTGCAACTAATCTGCCATCCTTCGGCACCGGGCTGAGGGTCAAATCCTTTCTCCATTTTAAACCGGGTATCATCTCGATTGCCCCACCAGCCGGCAAATCGGTGCAATTGATTGTTTTCAAAATGCTTCTCGTGGATAAACACGCCGCTGATACCGCCGGGACTGCTATTGAGGTATTTATAAGTGCACCAGCAGGCAAAGTCAACGCCCCATTCATGCAGATTTAGCGGCACGTTACCGGCCGCGTGCGCTAAATCAAAACCTACATAGGCACCTGCAGCCTGCCCGGCAACGGTAATCGCCTGGAGGTCAAAGAACTGCCCGGTGTAGTAATTTACACCACCGAATAAGATCAGAGCTATTTCTGCCGCATTTTGGTTTATAACCGAGAGAATATCTTCTGTTTTGAGTGTTTGCTCTCCCTTCCGGGGATGCACTTCTATGATGCAGTCTGCTGGATCGAAACCATGAAAGCGAAGCTGGCTTTCAACAACATATTGGTCTGACGGAAATGCCCCGGCCTCCATCAATATCTTTCTCTTTTTACCTTCTGGCCTGTAAAAGCTCACCATCATCAGGTGCAGATTTACCGAGAGCGTATTCATTGGAATAACTTCCTGCGCTAGCGCACCTACAATCGGGGCCATTAATTTCTGCAACTCTTTGTGATAGAAAAGCCAGGGCGAATCGCCCTCAAACCATCCATCAACAGCTAAATTTTCCCAGTTGTTTAACTGTTCGGTAATAAATTGCTGTACCGGCCGGGGTTGCAGTCCTAAAGAATTTCCGCAGAAATAGATCACTTCCTTTCCGTTTTGTTTCGGAATTAAAAAATGGTTGCGAAATCTCTTCAGCGGATCTGATTCATCCTGCAAAAGGGCAAATTCAGATGTATTTTCAAATTGCATCATCAATGATACAAAAAAGCCGGTAACAGATACCGGCTCGCTTAAATATGAATTACTGAGATTTACATTTCAATTTTACCATGCTCACCTTCTTCAAACTTTTCGCCGCTTACAATAGCCTTTGCCATCTGAAAGAAAATGACCATTTTACTTGCGCTATTATCCCAAAATTCAGCCTGTTCCGGGCTAACTTTCAGCATCGCAAGTTTTGGATCTTCAAGCCCCTGAGGAAACCAAGCTTTCAGCGCCGGATTAAACAATTCTTTCATCTTCGCCCGGTCATTGAGAATTTCAGCTCTACCGCTGATGCTTACGTACGTATTTTTTGACGGACTTGAATAGGCCAGGCAAACCTGATGATCGTTTTCTATCTCATCGGCCTTGCCGGAGAACTCATTGGTAAAAAACCAAATATCGCCACGCCCATCAATTTGCGCCGTGGACATAGGGCGGCTACGCAAATGCGCACCATGTGATGTACAAAGCATGGCTATTTTTACCTCTTCTGCTAATTCCTTTATTTTTTTAAAAGCTTCCTGATCCTGATTTTCCATAATTATCAATTTTTAGAAACAACATTTTCCGGGTCGGTAAGTTTTAAATTTACAAATGTGGTTTGCTTACGTTTGAATTCCCTTTGAGATAGAACCGCCATGGGATTGTTTTATACGGCCCGTCAAAATTCATCCCGATACGGGCTGACGCTAATAAATCGGTCTCAACAATTAGTTCAGTTTCCTCTTCAAGCCATATTTCATCTGATAATAAACTACACCCATTTTGCGCTTTAGATAAGCCAAGGGCTTTGGCAAGTGAGCCCGGTCCGCGGCAAAGAAAATTATCTTTGCTGTAAACGTTGCGTCGTTTCCTCATAATTTCCAAACCGATACGGGGCTCTATTGCACGCACCAATACGGCATGCGACACCCCTTCGCTGCCGGTAACAACATTGAACATGTCATGAATGCCATAGCAGATGTACATATAAGTTAGGCCGCCAGCACGATACATTATTTCATTTCGGGGCGTGCGCCTGCCTGCATGCGCATGCGAGCCGCGGTCAGCCGGGCCCTGATAGGCTTCGGTTTCTACAATAATGCCGCCGGTTAGCTCCCCGCCGATACAAGTATAGAGCCTCTTCCCAATTAGTTCCCTGGCAATTAAAACTGCATCATCTCGCTGATAGAAGTTTAACGGTAGTTTCATCTGTTTTTTCGCCGGGAAGTACTGACCAGAACGCGATTAGAAATTTAACAGATCGGTTATGAGCGTAAGATATCTTTTATCGGTCTCATCAAACTGATCTAATTGTTCACTATCAACATCAAGCACGGCAACTACCTCATTATTTCTTAGCAACGGGATAACAATTTCTGACTGGGATAATGAACTGCAGGCAATATGGCCAGGGAAAGCATTCACATCGGCAACAATCAAAGGTTCCTTTCCTGCCCATGAAGCTCCGCAAACCCCACGGCCAAATCCAATTCTGGTACAGGCAACTGGACCCTGGAAAGGCCCTAAAACCAATTCGTCATTTTTAACCACATAAAATCCCACCCAAAAAAACCCGAACTGTTGCTTTAACGCCGCAGATATGTTGGCCATGTTCGCAGTCAAATCCGTTTCTCCGCTTAGGAGCGCTTCCATTTGCGGAATCAGCGATCGGTACTGTTC
>JBGTBV010000091.1:0-26515 GCA_041749185.1 Daejeonella sp.
GGCCATCGAGGCATCCATGCGCAGACCGTATACAAATGTCATCAGGGTTTCCGACAGCGGAGTGCCTCTCAGCTTCTCCGAAAAGAAAGCCAGAAAAACCACACGCTCCAGGAAAAAGAAAGCGATCCAGAATAGAAAGAACCGCATCATGAACCCAAGAATTTTTAACATCCCGGCAAGATAATTTTAAAAAAACAAAGAGCAAAAAACTGAGCTATTGATGACTCGTTTTCTGCTCTTAATTTTTTGGAGAAGTTGCGGTTATCTTCCGCCGCTCATTTGCATCAACTGGTCGAAAGTAATTTCTTCATAGTCATTGCCGGCGGTGAAAGATCCGGCGGGTACTTTGCCTGGTTTAATTTCTTTCACTTTTGCCTTTACGGTTATTCCGTTCATAAATGAATGAAACTCCAGCGGCACTCCATAAGATCTGTCGTAGAACCTTGACAAACTATTAGGCGTAATTTCAATATCTTTTGTAAACCAGGCCTCAAACGTCTGGTTCGTCTTTTTCTCGTTCACCTCATATTTCTGGGCTTTGTAACCTACTATTTCCTTTGCGCCGTCCGCGGATTTTAGAGCTAACTCAGGTAGTTTATCCTGCATCTTTTCCTGATCGGCCGGGGTAAATATTACCGAGAATTTTTTACCCATCATCGGAATATCCAGCAGCATCCGCTCATACTCTTTACTGGTGTTTACTATAGAAGTGCTGGAATACATTTGAGATTCTGACTTCATGCTGGCAGAATCGCCTTTAAAATACACATTCAGTTCGGTTGGCAAATTGGCAGCCATTGCCTGCATGTTTTCTGGCAATTCCCACTCCACACTATAGGTAATGGTTCCTTCAGTTATTTTTTTTGGCTGTGCCTGAGCAAAAAGTACAGCAGAACTAAGCAACAGGGCAAAGCTTAAGATTATTTTTTTCATCGCTTATAATTGATTTAGTTAAAGACGGTAAAAGTTGAAAATTGTTACCCAAAGCCTAACATATTTTTTACACTTCAGATTTATTTATTTAAATTAATAAGAATGAAATACTTATACGGAATCATCTTTCTGTTTAGTATAAACGCAAGGGCGCAGGTAAATCCTGGCCCGCGATTTAGCGCTATGGCTGGCGCCGGAGTTTCTTTACAGGATGTTTGGTCGCTACAGCAAAATCAGGCCGGTATTGCATCGCTAAAGCGAATTAGTTTTGCGGTTGGTTTTCAGAAGCCCTTTGCGGGATATGAGCTCAGCACCCAGTCTGCGGTGCTGGCATTGCCCGTTAAACAATACGTTTTCGGTATTGGCTTTCAGCGTTACGGTCTTAATGCTTATTCAGAACAGCGGGCCGGATTAACTTATGCACGCAGTTTTGGCAACAAGCTGTTTACCAGTTTGAATTTTAATTATCATGTGCTTAAAATTAGCGGATACGGATCAGCCCAAACCTATTCTGTTGAAGCCGGGCTGCAATATCAAATAAACAAGGATTTTTTAATCGGGCTCCACGTAGCAAACCCCGGTAAGGGCGAATACAGGGGAGGGGTAAACGCCAGCGTCCCGTCAAGGTTGCAAATCGGTGCAGCCTATTCTTTCAGCAACAAAGTAGTAATTGCGCTTGCCGCGGAAGAAAACTTAAGCGGAACAGCCGATGGCAAATTGGGAATAGAATATAAATTAGTCGAACTGATTGCCCTGCGAGGCGGCGTATCGGCAAATCCTTTTAAGCAATACGCCGGTTTTGGGCTGAATTATAGCCACTTTACCTTAGATATGGCCGTCGCATCGCAACCCATTGTTGGTTATTCTCCGCAAATAGCCCTTAGCTATGAGTTTTAATCGTGGTGCTATCATCAGCTTTTTAATCTCCGCTTTTAGCTGCAACCTCGCATTTGGCCAAACAGAAACAGATCCGGCCGTTCAGCAGATTATAGAACAACTTGCCGAAGAATTACCAGAAGATTTTGACTTCTCTGACCTCACCGAGCGCCTCAATTTTTATCGCAAAAATCCGGTGGAAGTTAATAGGATAACCCGCGACCAACTCCAGGAATTGTTCTTTCTATCGCCGCTACAAATAGGGGCGTTTTTAGAGCACCGTTTAAGCACCGGAAATTTCCTTTCGTTATTAGAACTTCAAGCAATTGAGGGCTTCGACCTGCAAACCGTACAAAAACTTAATGCATTTGTTTATATCAGCGATCCTAATTCCTTGGCCGGGATTAAAGCAAAAAGCCTTTTGAGCCGGGGTGTAAATGATTTGATGTTCAGGTATAGTCAATATTTACAGCAACAGAAAGGATATCAGCAGAATGAAACCGATAACCGACGTACTTATTTGGGTTCACCGCAACGGTTGCTGCTACGATACCGCTACACTTATGGCCGTACTATTTCTGCCTCGCTCAATATGGAAAAGGATGCCGGCGAAGCATTTTCTCCACCAGGCAAAATTCCGGGTTTTGATTTTAACTCGGCGAACATATTTATCAAAGACGCCGGGACATTTAAAAAAGCTGTGGTTGGCGATTACTCTCTGCAATTTGGTCAGGGATTAACACTTTGGTCGGGCCTAAGCTTCGGGAAAAGCGCAATCATCAGCAGCCTTGTAAAACCAGCGCTTGGCTTGCAACCCTATAAATCAACCAATGAGACGTTGTTCTTTCGTGGTTTGGCCGCCACGTTCAGATATAAATTTCTGGATGTCACCACTTTTTTATCATCCCGAAAATTAGATGCGGGTTTAGAGCTCCGCACTGATGAGAAACCGGTGATTACCTCCTTACCGCAAAGCGGATTGCACCGAACTGTAAATGAATTTTCTAATAAACAGGCGGCACGGCAGACCGTTTACGGAGCCCACCTGCAGATCCGCAAAGGAAATTTCCATAGCGGTTTAACCGGATATCACAGCAGATTCAATTACGATATGTTGCCGGGTAACTCACTTTACAATCAATTTTATTTTTCGGGAACTGCTCTCGGCAATCTCGGACTTAATTACGGCTTTACATTTAAAAATACCTACGTTTTTGGCGAAGCCGCCTATAGCGACAACAATCAGATAGCGCTACTTAACGGGCTGATGAGCAGCATTTCATCGCAGGTTTCGGTGGTGCTGCTCCATCGCTATTATCCTAAAAACTATCGTTCGTTTTTCAATCAAGCGGTTTCCGAATCAAGCAACGCCATAAATGAAACCGGGTTTTATTCAGGCCTGACCGTAAAGCCCAATTCTAAATGGGAAATTTCTGCCTACGCAGATCTTTTTCGGTTCCCCTGGTTAAAATTCGGGGTTGATGCACCGTCTTTTGGCCACGAACTATTCGGCCAGGTGAATTACAATCCCACTAAAAAAACGAAATGGGTCTTGCGGTATAAATTTGAGCAGAAGCAGGAAAACGATGACCTCTTAAATACCATCAATACGCTGGAAGATGTGAGCAGGCAAGGATACCGGATAGAGTTTGGTTCTAAGATCAATAAAACCTTCTCGATAAAAAACAGAATAGAATTCTCCAATTATAAAAAGGAAACGCTGCGCCGCGAAATGGGCTGGATGATTTATCAGGACATCGGATTTGATCCGGCAAAATCGAAATTTTCGGCAAATATGCGTCTGGCGGTTTTTGATACACCGGGCTTCAATTCTCGAATTTATGCTTATGAAAACGAGGTACTTTACAGTTATTCGGTACCAGCATATCAAAACAGCGGGATCCGCTTTTATCTGAACACCCGGTACAGCGTCAACAGAAAAATAGACCTCTGGACAAAATTCAGTGTCAGCAACTATTTTGATTTGCAAACCATAGGCAGCGGAGCAGAACAAATTAATGGTTCAAAACGGTCTGAAGTAAAATTACAGTTGCGCTACCAGTTTTAACACCATGTTTTATAAGGGCGAAATACCGTTTGTTCGATTGCTGATACCACTGGTGATTGGGATTTTTGCTGCTTTTTTGCGGCCTTCAACAACTTTATTTAACCTTGCTTTTTTTGCCGCAATGGCAAGCCTGGCACTTTTATTTTTTCTGATTGGTTTTTACAAACAGTACAATCTTTATCGGTTTAGGTGGTTGATCGGTTTTGTAGTTCATTGTTTTTTCATCCTTGCGGGATATTATTTAACTGTTAAAGGCGCAGAGAAATATGACCGTATGTATTTCACCAATTTTTCTGCCAGGGCATTGATCGTAACCATCAGGAACGAGCCGCAACAGTCGGGCGATATTTTGCGTTTTGAAACATCAGTAGACGAGGTTTTATCAACCAAAGACAGGCGCCCGGCAAAGGGAAAACTTTTGGTGGCGCTAAAAACCGACTCTGGAAACACAATTTCCCTGAGCTATGGTGATCAGCTTTTGATCCCATCAAGGTACAACGAAGTAGATCCGCCGTTCAACCCGGAAGAGTTCGATTTCAAAAACTATCTGGCCGGAAAAAAAATTTACCGGCAAACATTCATTAACCAGCAACAGGTAAGCGTTCTCGGGCACAACCGGGCGAATAGTTTGATTCTGGCGGCACTCAACCTGCGTAAAAAACTGGTCTCCAAATTTTACAGGTATCTGCACGATGAAGATGCCGCCGCCCTGGCTTCGGCACTCATTCTGGGTTACCGGTCAAACCTAAGCAAGGATGTGCTCTCAGCCTATTCTAAAACCGGAACGATGCATGTGTTGTCGGTCTCTGGAATGCACGTTGGCATTGTATTCATCGTTTTGAACTTTCTCCTGCGTCCGCTCCGCAAAAGCCGGAATCTTCGCTATCTCAGCGCACTGCTTATTATCGGCAGTATCTGGTTTTATGCCCTCATCACCGGCTTCTCGCCATCGGTTTGCCGGGCCGCTCTCATGCTTAGTTTTGTTGTGCTTGGAAAAACGTTGAGCAAAAGCCGCAATACGTACAACCTTCTGGCAATCTCCGCATTTTTCCTACTCATTTATAACCCGTTCAACCTGCTCGATGTAGGCTTTCAATTATCTTATCTGGCTGTTACCGGCCTGGTCTATCTTCATCCTAAAATTTATCACTCGCTAAACCTGAAAAACAGGTTCGCAGATTCCGTATGGAATTACTCTGCGCTTTCTATCTCTGCGCAATTGGCAACTTTCCCCATCAGTTTGTATTATTTTCATCAGTTTCCGGTTTACTTTTTAATAAGCAATTTGCTGGTGGTGCTTCCGGTTGCTTTAATTATGTATGCCGGAATTTTGTTTTTACTGATCCCCTGGCCCTCGATATTAATCGGATTAGGCGGTTTTCTAAACTTAATCATCACCTATACCAATAAAATATTGGCAATAATTGAACATTTACCATTGGCCAGCCTGGGCGGTGTTTGGATAAGCACTCCGCAATATCTGCTCATCTATGTAATTTTGGGCTTGCTTATGTGGGCGATTCTTTCGCGAAAGAAACTTGCCGTTTATTTAGCCGCACTAAGTATTTTTTTGCTTTCAGCCAGTATTTCTGCCGAGAGCATCCGCAACCGCAACAGAAAAGAATTGATATTTTACAGTCTGCGAAAAAACGCGGCAATTGCTTTCGTTCATCGGCAAAACTCGTATTTACTTACTGATTTAGAGGACCAAGACAAAACAATATCGTTCTCCATAAAACCGGCACTTGAAAGACGGGGGATTTCGCGAATGAGCGACATAAAACTGGATAGTTCTTTCTCAAATCCCGATGTAAAAATCCTGCCGGGATACATGCAGTTCGGCAATTTCAAGGTATTTAGATGGAATAAAGATATTGACAATCTGATTTTTGGCCGTAAACTCAGAGCAGACGTAATTTTATTGAGCGGAAATGCGAAAGTTAGCATAAGGCAATTAAAAGATAACACCGAGTTTTCAATGCTATTAATTGATGCAACTAATTTCGATTACCGCATAAAACAATGGAAGACTGAAGCCGAGAGTTTAAAAATCCCCGTAAGGGTTCTGAAAAAGAGCCCGGCCTACGTAATCAAATTCTAATTACTCTTTCGATTTTTCATTAAAACAATTAGCTTAGAATGAGCATAAAACTCCATCCCGCCTGAGGCGCAACAAACCGATCTTGGCGAAGCGATCTTTGAAGCTCCTGGAGGTTTCATCTCCATCAAAACAAAATCATATTGATGAAAAATAGCCGGTTATTTTTTGATAGAGATCGGTTTTTAGCAAAGCTGGCAGAAGAAACCTGTTGGGATATCATTGTTGTGGGAGGCGGTGCCACCGGGTTGGGAACAGCATTGGATGCAGCAAACAGAGGGTACAAAACCTTACTGTTGGAACGTTCGGATTTTGCTAAGGGCACGTCCAGCCGAAGCACAAAACTAATACATGGGGGCGTTCGCTATCTGGCGCAAGGGAATATTTCATTGGTTTATGAGGCTTTAAAGGAAAGAGGACGCTTATTGTCTAATGCGCCCCTTCTAATTAAAAAGCAGGCATTCATCATTCCCTGCTATGGATGGTGGTCGGAGTTGCAATACCTCGTAGGGCTAAAATTATACGATTGGATGTCGGGAAATTTTAGCTTCGGCGTGTCGAAATATCTTCGCAAAGAAAAAGTAATAGAGATATTACCCGGGATAAACCCCAATAAATTGAAAGGGGCAGTTGAATATTTTGACGGCCAGTTTGACGATGCGAGGCTCGCTGTGAATATTGCCCAAACTTGTTCCGAACAAGGAGGCACTATTTTGAATTATTTTCAGGTGAAGGCTTTGCTGAAAGGAGAAAATGGAAAAATAATGGGCGTTATCGCTCATGACCTGGAAAACAACCGGGAATACAGGCTTCATGCCAAAGCGGTTGTAAATGCAACCGGAGTATTTGTTGATGAGCTTCTGAATATGGATAAACCCGCCCGAAAGCCGATGATAAGGCCCAGTCAGGGGGTTCATCTGGTTTTAAATAAATCTTTTTTAAATAGCGAAACGGCCCTGATGATCCCTAAAACTTCGGATGGCCGCGTTCTATTTGTTATTCCCTGGCAAAATCACGTGTTATTGGGTACCACTGATACGCCCATTGTTAAAACCAGCCCGGAACCAAAAGCATTAGATGAAGAGATTGATTTTATATTGCAGACTGTAAAGAAATATTTGACTTCTGCACCATCCCGTAAGGATGTTTTGAGTGTGTTTGCAGGTCTGCGCCCTTTGGCAGCCACCGAAAACGGCACTGAAAGCACTAAGGAAATATCGAGAAGCCATAAAATAGTGGTTTCCGAATCGGGTTTGGTTACTATCACCGGAGGAAAATGGACCATTTACCGCAAGATGGCCGAAGAAACAATCAATAAGGTTATCAAAATAAATGGTTTAAAGAAGGTTGGCTGTTCAACCGCCAATTTAAAAATTCATGGATTTGTAGATCGTATGGATAAAGATAATTTTTCGAAATACGGAAGTGATCAGGTCTACATCTCCGCATTGGTTTCAGCGCATGCTGAATTGGGAAACAAACTTCATGACCGAATGCCTTATATTAATGCCGAAGTGATCTGGGCGATTCGAAACGAAATGGCAAGAACGGTAGAAGATGTATTGGCAAGAAGACTAAGAGTTTTATTTTTAGATGCCCGGGCTGCAATTGATATGGCTCCGGCGGTAGCATCTATGATGGCCAAAGAACTAAATTATAGCCTCCAATGGGAAAAAGATCAGATCAAAGATTTTGTAGAATTAGCAGCTAATTATTTATTAGAACCCTATGAGCACGAATTACAGCAATTAACCGAACCTAAAAGCACTGATTCCACTTTCACTAAGTAGTTTAATCTATGTACGTATTGACGCTCAAATCTCAATACTAAATCTCACCAATCAGACTATTTTCACATGAGCAAAGAAAAATTTATTTTGGCATTAGACCAGGGAACTACCAGTTCGAGGGCTATTGTATTTAATCATAAGGGCGGTTTGGTTTCTGTTGCCCAAAAGGAATTTACCCAGCTTTATCCGCAATCCGGATGGGTGGAGCATAATCCAAGGGAAATCTGGTCGAGCCAGGTTTCGGTGGCTGCAGAGGCCATTCTAAATGCCAATTTGCATGCAAAAGATATTATGGCCATCGGCATAACCAACCAACGCGAAACCACGGTTGTTTGGGATCGTGAAACTGGCGAACCGGTTTACAATGCTATTGTGTGGCAGGATCGCCGAACCGCTGCTTATTGCGATACTTTAAAAGCTCAGGGTTTAGATCAGATTATCCGGGAAAAAACGGGATTAGTAATCGACGCTTATTTTTCGGCAACCAAAATAAAATGGATTTTAGAGAACGTACCCGGTGCTAAAGAAAGAGCCGATTCGGGCAAGCTGGCGTTCGGTACTATTGATTCCTGGCTCATCTGGAACCTAACCGGCGGGGAAAAACATGTTACCGATGTAAGCAATGCTTCGCGAACACTTTTATTTAACATCAGCACACTTGCGTGGGATGAAGAGCTATTGCAGTTATTTAATATTCCGGCGGGTATGCTCCCGGAAGTAAAATCCTCGAGCGAAGTTTTTGGCGAAACCTCAGGTAATCTTTTTAAAACCAAAATACCAATCAGCGGTTTGGCCGGAGATCAGCAGGCAGCCTTGTTCGGTCAGCTTTGCACGCAGCCGGGAATGGTTAAAAACACATACGGCACCGGCTGCTTTATGCTGATGAACATCGGCGACAAGCCTATTCTTTCTAAAAATAACCTTGTAACTACTATCGCCTGGAAAATAGGTGACCGCGTAGAATACGCTCTGGAAGGAAGCATTTTTATAGCAGGTGCTGTGGTGCAATGGTTGCGTGATGAACTGAAAATAATATCCGCTTCCGCGGATGTTGAAGCTTTGGCAGCTAAAGTAGAAGACAGCGGCGGCGTATATCTTGTTCCGGCGTTTGCCGGTTTGGGCGCACCGCACTGGAACCAATACGCTCGGGGTACCATTTTCGGAATCAGCCGCGGAACCAATGATTCCCATATTGCCCGGGCTGCGCTTGAAAGTATTGCTTTTCAAACCATGGAAGTTTTAGAGGCCATGGAAGCAGATTCGGGAATTACGATCAAAGAACTTCGGGTTGATGGGGGAGCTACGGCCAATAATTTACTCATGCAATTTCAGGCAAATATCTTAAAAGCCAGGGTTGTGCGACCCGAAATGGTTGAAGTTACCGCTATCGGGGCCGCGTATTTAGCAGGTTTGGGTATCGGGTTCTGGAATAGTGTGGAAGATATACAGCAGCAGTGGGAAATTAATAGAAGCTTTGAGCCCGATACAGAAATCAATTCCGATGAAATGATAAGAGGTTGGCACAAAGCGGTAAAGGCCGTGAAATTATGGACAGAATTGTAAACTTGACAATCACCTAACTTCAAATAAACACTATATGACCCAATTTGCAGCAGAAATGATGGGTACCTTTTTTTTGATACTTCTTGGCAATGGTGTTGTTGCTAATGTAGTGCTAAACGGTACTAAAGGAAACAACGGTGGATGGATGGTGATATCCACAGGATGGGCTTTAGCGGTATTCGTCGGAGTGGTCATCGCGGCGCCTTTTAGCGGCGCTCATTTAAATCCGGCGGTAACCCTCGCCCTGGCAATTGCACAAAAATTTGATTGGGCTAAAGTGCCTTTGTTTATTCTGGCCCAGTTTATTGGCGCAATGCTCGGAACATCGGTTGTGTGGCTGATGTATAGAGATCATTTTTCTATCACTCCTGACCCGGGCCTCAAGTCGGCTGTTTTTTTTACTTCTCCAGCTATCAGAAATAAGGTTTCAAATTTTCTGAGCGAAGTAATTGGAACGTTTGTTCTCATTTTTGTGATCTTTTATTTTACCAATGCAGAAATGGGATCAGACAAAACCCCCATCGGTTTAGGTTCGCTGGGAGCTATTCCGGTGGCCTTTCTGGTTTGGGCCATCGGCCTTTCGTTAGGCGGCACAACCGGCTACGCCATCAATCCGGCCCGAGATCTGGCTCCCCGGATCATGCATGCAATCTTGCCAATCAGCGGGAAGGGCAGCAGCGACTGGGGTTATGCATGGGTGCCGGTTCTGGGGCCGCTTGTGGGTTCGGCATTAGCCGCCTTACTTTACTTATGGTTAATCATTTAGGCTCATTTACTATGCAGATCAGCTTTAAGCAAAAACTAATAATTCCAGTCATGATTATTGTAGCCTTCGCAGGAGCTTGCAAGGTACGGCAACCGGTAATTAAGCAACCACCTTTACCTCAGTTTGATAAACAAGGCCATCGCGGTGCCCGCGGATTGATGCCTGAAAACTCGATTCCGGCGATGTGCAAGGCTCTTGATCTGGGAGTTACCACCCTGGAAATGGATGTACACATAACGCGGGATAAAAAGGTGATCCTATCTCATGATGATCATATCAACCCCATGTTTACGCTTAACGCGGAAGGAAAGGAAATCACAAAAGAGGAATCGGAGCAATTGATATTTTTCCAGATGGATTATACAGCCATCAGCCAGTTTGATGTGGGATCAAAGCCTCATGAGCGGTTTCCTCAACAGCAAAAACTGAAAGTCCAGATTCCACTTTTGTCTGATCTGATAGATTCTGTTCAAAATTACCTTGCCTCAAAAGGGAAACCGCAGGTATTTTATAACATCGAAACCAAATCCCTGCCTGGTGGCGACAACCGTTTTCATCCGGAGCCCGAGGCATTTGTAAAACTGTTAATGGATGTAGTTGTAAGCAAAAAGATAACGCCCTGGGTCATCATTCAATCTTTTGACCCGCGTGCCTTGCAGGTGTTGCATCAAAAATATCCCCATGTACGCACAGCTTATCTGGTTGAAAGTAAATCGCTTGCCGAAAATTTAAAAGACTTAGGTTTCACTCCCGATATTTATAGTCCGAACGCAGAATTGGTAACAGCCGATCTGGTTAAACAAGCACACACAAAAAGCTTGAAAATAATTCCCTGGACGGTTAATACCAAAAAAGAAATAAGGCGCTTAACTGCTTTGGGAGTTGACGGGATCATTTCTGATTATCCGGATCTGTTGGAGAAGTAAAGAAACGCCGCCCCCCGCACATAAATAAATTCTTGTATACACGCCTGCAATTTTATTTTTGATTTAGATTTAAGCATCTCAAATTGCGCTAATTTTCCTCGGCAAAATCTCACAGTTTTCAACCGACATTTAGGCGGCGGAAACTTAATTGCAGTAAAAAACTATTTTTAGCAAGATGAAAAAACTAATCCTACTTTTTGCATTTGTTTGGAGTATGAATGCATTCTCGCAGCAGCAGGCAAAACCAGACTCTACGAAATCTCAACTTAAAGAGTATTTTTTTGTAATGCTGAAACGCGGGCCCAACCGATCACAGGATTCGGCAACCGTACAGAAATTGCAGGACGGCCACATGGAAAATATTCAAAAAATGGCCGATGATGGAAAGCTGGCAATTGCCGGGCCTTTCGGCGATGACGGCGACTGGCGGGGAATTTTTATCTTTAAAACTACTTCCTTGGCAGAAGCAAAAAACCTGGTTGAGCAAGATCCCATGATTAAAGCCGGCAGGCTGAGCTATGAAATACATCCCTGGTGGACTATGAAAGGAGCAAAGCTAGACTGATGAATTGGATTAATTACAATATAGAAAACCGGGTGGCAGTCATCACCTTAAACAGGCCGGAAAAACGAAACGCACTTAGTCCGCAACTCATAGAAGCAATCAGAGAGGCTTTTGAAAGCGCTATTGCGGATGATGGAGTGAAGGTTATTATTTTGGCGGCAAACGGCGACGTCTTCAGCGCCGGGGCCGATCTGGAATATTTACAGCAATTGCAGGAAAATTCCTACGAAGAAAATCTCGCTGATTCTGCAACATTAAAAGATCTGTTCTATACCATTTACACTTCGCCAAAAGCGGTAATTGCGCAGGTAGAAGGCCATGCCATAGCCGGAGGATGTGGTCTGGCATCTGTGTGCGATATCATCTTCAGTGTGCCCGGAGCTAAATTTGGTTACACCGAAGTGAAGATCGGGTTTATCCCTGCTCTGGTGGTCTGTTTCTTAGTACGCAAACTTGGCGAAGCTCGCAGCAAAGAGTTGTTGTTGAGCGGCGAATTAATTAGTGCCGAAACGGCTTCAGCTTACGGGCTTATCAACTTTATCAGCGACAAGCAAAACATCCGCGAAAGCGTAAAAAACTATGCTGAGAAACTGGTTACTGAAACGTCGGCTCAATCTATTTCGCTGACCAAGCAATTATTGAATATGGCGCAGAATTTAACCCTTGAAGAAAGCCTGGAGGAAGCCGTTAAATTAAACGCAACTGCCCGGGCAACCGCCGATTGCAAGCGGGGCATTGCTGCTTTTTTAAATAAGGAGAGAATTGGATGGTAGGATGTTGATGGGATAAAGACAACACCGGTGCGTCGTATGAGGATTGTTGGTTGTTTGCTTTAATGCTAAATTATCAACTCACCTTTTCTCGAAGAGCAAAAAATGCTGTATGGGCAAAAAATCTTCCTTCTTAAGTAATCTAAAGCCGTTTGCCTGCATTTCCTTATCTACCTGAGCCACACTCATTTTATGAAGTTTTTTGATAGCGATATCCGGATCCTCTGCCCGATATTCCAGCATAAGCAATTTTCCACCTGGCTTTAATGCATTTTTAATAGAGAGGAGCATTTCCTGCGGGAAAAGCAATTCGTGGTAAACGTCTATCATAATCGCCAGGTCTACCGAATTTGATGGCAGGTTTGCTGATTTTTCAGTTCCCTTTATTACCTCTACATTATTAATCTGAAGCTCCCGACCTCGATTTTTTAAATATCCGATAAATTCATCCTGAACTTCAACCGCTAAAACTTTGCCATCAGGAATTTGCCGGGCTATTTGAAAAGTGAAATAACCAGTTCCCGCACCGATATCAGCAACCACACTATTTGGGCTCAGCGGCAGCTTGCTGATTGCCAACTGCGTATTTTCTTCCTGCTGACGTTCGTTGCGTTCAAGCCAGCCCGCTCCGCCAGCCCCCATTACCTGTGCAATTTCCCGGCCTTTGTAAAATTTCCCCGTGCCGCCGGATGAGGCGTTTTTCATTTGGTAAACGGTTGAAGTATCTTGAGCCAATGATTGCTGACCGATTCTGGATCTGTCGGCGCATGTTAATGATGATAAGAGTAGAATACCTGCGATTAAATTCATGAGTTAGTAATTGAGCATGATAAATGGTTTTAAGTTTAAGGTGGAAGGGGTGCTTGATAATTACTTTCTTTAAATTAACAAACAAAAAGCATTGGCAACGTGCTCCGCTTAATTTCTGTAAGTTTAGAAAAACTGCTATCGTGATAAACACCAAAAGCTTAAATCTGTTGTAAAACTTGCATGCAGCCTGAACCTACTCCAAAAAAAACTTTTGATATTTTCCTGATCGGTGATACCGGCAGTATTGCAAGACACAAACCGGACGCGGTTCTGGAGACTATGAAGGCGCATCTGAAACCGGAAACGGAGTCGGCGGTGATCTTTCTGGGAGATAATATTTATCCCAAGGGTTTGCCGGCAAGCGGGCATTTGTTGCGTAAAGAAGCCGAAGGAACGCTGGAAGCGTATAAAGAAGCTTTAAAAGATTATTCCGGCAAGGTGCTTTATATTTCTGGCAACCACGATTGGAACAAAGGACGTAAAGACGGGTATGATTATGTATTGCGACAAGAAAAATACCTTGAAAATTTATTCGGGAAGAATACGATGCTTCCAGCAAACGGCTGCCCCGGACCAGCGGTAGTACAGCTTAACGAGCAGGTCTGCCTTGTTTTAATTAACACCCAATGGTGGCTTCAGCCCGGATTCCGGCCCATTGGAAAACAGTATGGTTGCGGTGTTTCTTCAGAAGAAGAGTTTTTTGAACAGTTGCAAAATGTTCTTAATGAAAATCACAACAAACGAATTGTTGTATGCGGCCATGCGCCGGTTTACAGTTATGCCATTCACGGCGGGCGGTATAAATTCAGACATCACCTATTTCCATTTACTATTTACAATAAAAGGGCCTACGTTCCGCTTCCGTTTATCGGCTCGTTGTTGCCACTCTACCGCCGGTTTTTTGGGGCGAGGGAAGACATTGCACACCCGCGGTATAGGCGGTTAAGAAAACGGCTGAAAGAAATTTTCAAAAAATATAAAGACCTTATTTACGCGGCAGGGCACGAGCACAACTTACAACACATCAGCCGCGACAGCAATCACTTTATAATTAGCGGGGCGGGCTCTAAATTGAAGTACGTACTTCAGGATGGTAAAAATTTAATGTTCGGTCTTAAAAAAAAGGGGTTTTTTAAATTAACGTGTCATGCCGGGGGAAAAATTTATGCTTCGGCCTGGATAGTAGATTCGCACGATGAAAGCGGTAAATTGGTCTATGAAACGGAGCTCTGACACCAGGTGCTGTTGAAGTAACTTTTGCTTTCGAATTTACTCAGGAACCAGTAACGTTAGCGCCCGGCGCATCACCTCTACCCTAAACTCTTTGGTTTTTCCTATAATTTCTCCGTCAACCTGCAGCGTCGTGCGTTTGCTGCAGCGTATAAATGCTTCTTTACAGCACAAAATTTCTACATAATCTGACGTGTGCAGTTTGTTACGAAACATTTTCCAGGCAATGGAAGGAAGTTTGATGTTGGGAAACGGTTTGACTATTATCAGCTCAAACTGCCCGTCGTCAAGTACTCCTGCGGGGTTAATTACCGCACCTGTACCGTAACGGGTGGCGTTCGCAAAGGTGAGCGAGACCGCTTTTCGTTTTATTTGCTTGCCATCGTATATGATGTAAAACCGATAATGTTTCATCAGAAAAATTTCGCCGAACAGATGACGGGCATAGGTTAAAATTCCGCGGCGCCGATCTTCTTCAAAACGTTTAACCACGCGGGCGTTCAAACCCACATCTGCTAAGTGAATGCTGGGAATACCGTTTATACTGATCATATCAATCTGCCGCAAAGCTCCCGTTGACAGAAGTGAAATAGCTTGTTCAACTCTGAAAATGGAAAGCTCTTTGGCCATGCCGTTTGCAGAACCGCTGGGAATAA
Organism: Daejeonella sp.; assembly: GCA_041749185.1. Classification (GTDB taxonomy): domain Bacteria; phylum Bacteroidota; class Bacteroidia; order Sphingobacteriales; family Sphingobacteriaceae; genus Daejeonella. The sequence goes on from JBGTBV010000091.1 coordinate 15,052, forward strand.
TTAATAAGGTAACGGCGGTGTGGGCCAGAATGCGGGCGGCCATATTTACAGTTCCGTCGCCACCCGCTACCGCCATGCAATTCGGCTTAAAACTGGCGATGGCAGCTTTTATGTTTTGCTCGTCATCGCCCTGCATATAATAGATAAGTTTCTCTATCCCGGTTTGCTCCACCTGCTTATCAATCAGGGCTTCCAAGTTAATGTCTGATTGTGTACCAGACTTGGTATTAATTACAAACAAAACTTTCATGCCGGGGCTGTGTTTGCAGGTTAAAGTTGCTCTTTTACTTCCAGCAAAAACTGCTTCAGGCGTTCTAACGAATCAATTACTTTTTGGTTTTCTTTCACTTCAGATTTATTCTTTTTTAAATAATCTTTCGCTCCCTGCAACGTAAATCCTTTTTCTTTCACAAGCGAAAAAATGATCTTCAAATTTTCTACATCCTCGGGTGTAAAAAGCCGGTTCCCTTTTTTGTTTTTCTTGGGCTGCAGAATGTCAAACTCTTTTTCGTAAAACCGGATCTGCGACGGATTAACATCAAACATTTGCGTTATTTCGCCCATTGTATAGTACAGTTTGGTTATATCGCGTTCTTTGTAGGGCATGTTGTTTGGGTTGCTGAGTCTTCAAAATTAAACAATTTGTTGGTTCAGCTACGGCAAAGATATTGGCGGGCGGTCATCAAATATCAGTTCTAACTTTATCTTTGCAGAAAATACTTTTTAAATGACTACCAAAGAGATACGCCAGGTTTTCTTAGATTTTTTTGCCGGTAAAAACCATCATATTGTTGCTTCTGCGCCGATAGTCATCAAAAATGATCCTACGCTGATGTTTACCAACGCGGGGATGAACCAGTTTAAAGAGCTGTTTTTGGGCGAGGTAGCCGTTAAACATCCGCGTATTGCCGATACCCAGCGCTGCTTAAGGGTTTCGGGCAAACACAATGATTTGGAAGAGGTGGGAATTGATACCTACCACCACACCATGTTTGAAATGCTGGGCAACTGGAGTTTCGGCGATTATTTTAAAAAAGAAGCCATTGCCTGGAGTTGGGAACTGCTTACAGAAGTTTACAAAATACCTGCAGATCAGTTATACGTTACCGTTTTTGAAGGCGATGAGGGAGAGGGTTTGCCAAAAGATCAGGAGGCTTACGATTTTTGGAAAGCGCTGATTGATGAAGACCGGATTTTGCTGGGCAATAAAAAGGATAATTTTTGGGAGATGGGCGAAACCGGTCCTTGCGGGCCCTGCTCAGAAATCCATGTGGATATGAGGCCGGTAGCTGAAAGGCTGCAGGTGAAAGGAGATACTCTGGTCAATAAAGATCATCCGCAGGTAATTGAAATTTGGAACAACGTTTTTATGCAGTTTAACCGGCAGAAAGATGGCTCGCTGGAGCCGCTTCCTGCCATGCATGTGGATACCGGTATGGGCTTGGAACGCCTGGTGCGGGTGTTGCAGGGTAAATCCTCCAATTACGATACCGACGTTTTTCAGCCACTTATTCAGTTTATTTCCGCGGAAGCGAACGTTCCGTACGGCCAAAACGAGGAAACCGATATCGCCATGCGGGTGATGGCTGATCATATACGGGCAATTGCTTTTTGTATCGCCGACGGGCAACTGCCCTCAAACAATAAAGCAGGTTATGTAGTGCGCCGGATTTTACGCCGGGCTGTACGGTATGCGTATACCTTTTTAGGATTTAAAGGGCCTTTCTTAAACCAGTTGGTGCCGGTTTTAGCTGAACAATTTAAAGGCGTTTTCCCGGAGCTGAAAGAACAGCAGGATTTTGTACAGAAAGTAATTTTAGAAGAAGAATCTTCATTTCTTAGAACGCTTGCTTCCGGAATAAGCCGGTTTGAGAAATACCTCCAGGAAGCTGATGATAAGGTGTTAACAGGCAGTTTTGCGTTTGAACTGTCTGATACGTTCGGTTTCCCGATAGATTTGACGGAACTAATGGCCCGGGAGCAAGGTTTCTCGATAGATATGGAAGGTTTCGAAAGCGAACTTCATAAGCAAAAAAACCGTTCCCGTGCCGCTACCGCGATTGATACCGGCGATTGGATTACCATAAATGAAGGCGATGAAACCGAGTTTACCGGTTACGATGAGCAGGAAAGCGAATGCACAATTCTGAAGTACCGTAAAGCAAACGCTAAGGGAAAGGAACAATTCCAGGTGGTTTTGAACCGCACACCATTTTACGCAGAAGGCGGCGGACAGGTAGGCGATACCGGCCGGCTCGAAGACCATTCCCGGTTGTTTCAGTTTGAGGTAACCGATACCCGTAAAGAGAACGGCCTCATTATTCATTATCTGGATTTGCTGCCCGCTGATCTGGAAGGTTCCTTTTGGGCTGTTATTGATGAGGTTAAAAGAGAATCTACCCAAAATAATCATACAGCCACGCATTTGCTCCATGCTGCCTTAAAGCAGGTGCTCGGCGGCCATGTGAATCAGAAAGGCTCGTTGGTAAATGATCAGTTGTTGCGTTTTGATTTCTCGCATTTCTCTAAGGTTAGTAACGATGATATTTCTCTGATCGAATCAATCGTCAATCAAAAAATCCGTGAGAATATCAGCTTAAAAGAAGAACGGAATGTGCCTTATCAGGATGCTTTGCAATCTGGGGTTACGGCGCTCTTCGGCGAAAAGTATGGAGATTTCGTTCGCACAGTAACCTTCGACAACCAGTTTTCTAAAGAGCTTTGCGGAGGTACGCATGTGAAGGCAACCGGGCAGCTCGGCTATTTCAAGATCATATCTGAAAGCGCCGTGGCAGCAGGGGTTAGGCGTATTGAAGCAATTACCGGGAAACAGGCCGAACAATTTATCAGCGCCCAGAACAATACCATCACCACTCTGAAAGAATCTCTTAAAAACCCGGCAGATCTGTTGCGCTCTGTTCAGGCTTTAATCGACGAAAATCAGCGTCTAAAGAAGGAAGCCGAAAAAAATCTCCTCGAAAAATCAGCCGGACTTAAGTATGAGCTTTCTAAAAAAATAACTCAGGTTGATGGCATAAATTTCATCGCAGAAAAGGTTGATTTACCCAATGCTGATGCGGTAAAAAATCTGGCCTACAACCTGAAAGACCTGAATGAGAATTTGTTTTTAGTGCTTGCCAGCGAGATTGATGGTAAGCCTGCTCTCACGGTAATGATTGCAGAAAACCTGGTAAAAGAACGTGGCTTTAACGCCGGCACCATCATCCGCGAACTGGCAAAGGAGATAGCCGGGGGCGGGGGCGGACAGGCTTTTTACGCAACAGCGGGTGGAAAAAATTCTGATGGCATTCCGGTAGCATTACAGAAAGCCGAGGCCTTTTTGAGCGGGAGCAAGGATGTGAAGCGATAGTTATTCAGGCTAAATTGATTTGGTTTTGTTCTTCCATGTAACTGTTTACAACCGGTTTCCGGCAGGTCTGAGATCTAATTGGAAATCTCCTGATAAAACAGATTACGGAAAATGCTTGTTATGACAGGATGAAACTATTTTACCTTCCGTTCCTGCTTGCCGCAATTTCCATTAATGCCGCGGCTCAAACTACTGTCAAAAGCATCAGTTCTACTCCCGGAGATCATCTGATTACCCCGGGAAAACGGGTTGTATACGATCTTTACATTACAGATACGCTGGTGAACTACACCGGTAAAACTGTAAAGGCTCAGGCCATAAACGGGCAAATTCCGGGACCAACCATTCGGTTTACTGAAGGAGATACCGCCGTAATCCATGTTCATAACCGCATGAGCGATGAAACCTCTGTTCACTGGCACGGCATATTGCTGCCGAATAAATTTGATGGTGTTCCTTATCTGGAAACAGCGCCCATAATGCCGGGTCAAACTCATGATTTTATTTTTCCCCGCGACAAACGGGCACTTATTGGTACCATTCGCACACCAAGTTGCAGGAGCAGTCGGGTTTGTTCGGTTCTATTGTAATTGAAGCTCAGAATAAAACACGCCCTGAAGACCGCTATCCCGATAAGGTAATGCTGCTGTCTGACTGGACAGACAAAAATCCGAAAAATGTTTTACGTCTCTTAAAGCGGGGTACAGACTGGTTCGCAATAAAAAAGGGATCTGTGCAGAGCTATGGTGAAGCGGTAGCAAAGGGGCATCTGAGGGATAAGCTCACTATGGAATGGATGCGCATGCCTCCGATGGACATCAGCGATATTAAGTATGATAAATTTTTTATTAACGGAGGAGAGAACGCCGAACTTACCACATTCAAACCTGGGCAAACTGTCCGCCTTCGAATCATTGACGGCTCGGCATCTACCTATTTCTGGACCCAATTTTCGGGTTCGCCGATGACAGTTATTGCCGCAGACGGGTTAGATGTGGAACCTTTTGAAGTTGATAAATTACTGGTGGGCGTTGCAGAAACCTATGATGTTTTAATCACTATTCCGCCGACAGGCAAATATGAATTCAGGGCCACCCCGCATGATGTATCCGGGTCTGATTCTGCGTATTTCGGTAGCGGTGATAAAGTGCTGGTAGATCCAATTCCCAAATTAGATTATTTCCGGATAATGCACAGCATGGCCCAGATGATGCGTGGGATGAAAGGCATGAAGATGAGCGCCGTAAGCGATTCCAAGCTTGCCAAAGCGGGCATGTTGCGTGAAACCGAGAATGGTATGGAAGGTAAGATGGGCGAAATGGATATGAAAAACATGGACGGCATGGGCATGAAGCCGATGGAAATGAAACCTGGGTCTGGCGAAACCATGGGAAAAATGGATCACATGAAAATGATGAAAGACTCTGCCGAAATGAAATGGAAAATGAGCCGGGCAAAGAAAGATTCATCGGCCATGATGATGGACGGTATGCATAAAATGGATATGAAAATGGATTCTTCGGGAATGAAGATGGGGGCCATGCAGAAAACGAAGATGGACACCACCATGCAAAAGATGGGCTACATGGGATCTATGAAGATGAAACCGGGAATGGATATGAAAGAGATGGATGGCATGATGGCGATGGACATGACCTCGGCCATGAAAGCTGATGGGCGGGGAGTAAAAATGACCGTGCCCGGCTCAATGATGAATAGTTTGGGAGGTAGCGGAAAGATATTCAACTACGATATGCTCAGAATGAAAGCATCTACCGAGATTGACAAAAGCCAGCCATTGCGAACGTTTCAACTTTCTTTAACCGGTTCTATGAGCCGCTACGTGTGGTCTATCAACAATAAAACGCTATCTGAGCAGGATATTCTTTCTATTAAAAAAGGCGAACGGGTGCGCTTTGTGATGAAAAACACCACCATGATGGAGCATCCCATGCATTTGCACGGGCATTTTTTTAGAGTGCTTAACAAGCAGGGCGAATATTCGCCGTTAAAACACACGGTGAGTGTAGAGCCGATGCAAACCATCACTATTGAGTTTGACGCCAACGAAGAAAAAGACTGGTTTTTTCATTGCCACATTCTATACCACATGAACGCCGGTATGGCACGTGTGTTACGTTACCAAAATTCGCCAGTTACCCCCGAAATCGCTCAATACCGGGATAATAATCCGCTATTGCGGGAATCTAATCATCCGTATTTTTGGGGCAGCACCATGATTAACTCACAAGGTAATTACGGGATGGTAAATGTATCTAACCTGAGGTATGATTTGAATTCAGAATGGCGGTTTAGTTACGATGGCCGATATGAAATTACTCCACGTTTAGTCCGCTATCTGGATAAGCGATTTTTTTTAGCGGCTTATCTCGGGGCCGAATTTCGGAATGATAACAAAGGGCAGGCGTTTGTAAAAAATGATGAACAAGACGTTTTCCTGGGTTTGCGCTATCTGCTTCCATTTTTTGTACAAACCGATGTTCGGATAAACCCCAAAGGAAATGTGCGGCTGGAAGTTGGCAGAAGTGATATTCCATTAAGCAACCGCATGCGCCTGGGCGGGGTGTGGAATACCGATAAAGAGTATCGTGTAAACACCACCTATATCCTCGGAAAAAACCTGGGTATTTCGGGCAATTACGACAGCGATTACGGCTGGGGAGCCGGTTTGCGGATTATGTATTAAGACGTAAATAGTCGCCTTGGTGATAGTAGTGTCGGGCTATCACAGAATTTTGGTGTGTGGTTACACAGCAAGCTGCTGCCTTTGTTCATTCTTCCGGATATTAAAAATAGATTTATGGGACCCACTTTTGATGAATTTGACGCCGAGCTGAAAGATTTGAAACCAATGGTTCAGCAAAAGGCCATCGGGATTGCCCAAACTCTGGTAAACAAAAACTATTCTAAACAGGATGCCCCTCAGAGAGGGAATTAAACAGGCTGAAGAGTGGTTCTTTGATTTGGAAGCTTAAATCAGTTTGAACCTAAGTTGCTAAAAGCATTAGGAGCGGAGGGTATAGCTAATTCTGAAATCCGTTATTGCCGATATACGTATTGCGCTTGTGGCAATTCTCAATGCCGGAAAGATTCAGAAAATGAAAATTTGGATTGTTGATGGGTATGTTATCATTCTTTGAAAACATTACTTGATTCCTTAAGCATTAATTCTTAGTCACTTAATCCTTTCACGTAAAATTAAAGCAACAATTTGTGTAATAAGAATGTTATAAAAGAAGCCTGACAATACAGTCATCCTAAATTTCTACGACGATGCGAAAATTACTTTATCTCACGCTCACGCTACTTTGTTTCGTAGCCGTTTTTAGCTATTGTACAGGTGCCAGCAACAATTCTGATACCAACGAGCAGTTGTCTGCTAACGAAACTTATACGTGCCCCATGCACAATGAGGTGATGAGCCGAACTCCAGGAACTTGTCCAAAATGCAATATGGATTTGGTTAAACAGAAGATGACTCCCGATCAGGAAAAGATGATGAAAGAGGGAACGTTCGTGAAGCCCGAAAAATAGCGGATTTGCCGCATCTTATTGTTGTGAAAACTTAGTGGAAATGATGACATGGAAAACTGCTGCGGCGGTATGGGTTTAATTATGTGGATTTGGATTATCCCTGGCCTGGCAGCCATAATCGCTCTGATTTTTTGGCTGATGAGGACTGGCCGACGATGATCATCGTATCATCCAATTTTTAGTCAACTATGGAAAAGATAGACACAACAATTTTTATTATTCCGGTTGTTGCGCTTCTGCTCGTCTTTATTCTGTACCTCCACCACTTAAGAAAAACTCCGAGCCAGGATGCTTTCAAACGTTATAGTGTCTGCATTTTAATCATCGGTTTTTTGCTGAATTTGATATGGGAGGTTGCCCAGATGCCGCTGTATGAAACGGGCACTGATACTCTGAGTAGTCTTGCATTCTGCGCTTTGGCCTCGGTAGCCGACGCATTAATGGTTTTACTCTTATATTATCTAATTGCGTATGCGGCTTCTAATTCTTTTTGGATTGCCCGGGTGTCTGGCTGGCAAGCAGTTGCTATCATGCTGACGGGTGGCGCAGGAGCAATATTGGCGGAGTTAAGGCATTTGTCTGCCGGAAGTTGGTCTTACTCGCAATTAATGCCACTCATACCAATTTTAAAAGTCGGGCTTTCACCGGTGCTGCAATTTATGATTCTACCGATGTTGGTTTATTATTTATCGTTTAAACTGGTTCAACGATCAAACCAAATGATCTTTAATTGAGAAATTTTATGGAAGATAAGAACAGTTCGTCCGACTTGAACGCGGGTCAGAAAGAAGTAATAGTGGTTTCGGGCAGCAGCGGGCTTATCGGTACCGCTTTAATTAAAAAATTGGCAAGCAGATTTCAGGTTATCGGTCTTGACAATGTGGGCGATCCTTTTCCACCGGTTGAAGCCGAATGTGTATGTTTAGATATCACGTCTGATGAAAGTATGGAACGGGCCTTCAATCGAATCCGCTATGCATACGGCGGCCGGATTGCATCCGTAATTCATCTCGCTGCATACTACAGCTTCTCTGTTAAATCTTCACCCTTATATGATAAAATAACCGTTCGGGGCACTAAGCGGCTGCTCAAATATTTACGGGATTTTGATGTTGATCAGTTCCTATTTTCAAGCAGTATGCTCGTGTATAAACCTTCATCTCCCGGCCAAAAAATTGATGAAAACTCTTCTTTAGAACCAAAATGGGATTATCCGCAGTCAAAAGTAGATACCGAGAAGATCATCCACTCAGACAAGGGAAATATGCGGGCTGTGAATTTACGTGTTGCGGGTGTGTACAACGAAATGGGAAACTCCATTCCGGTAACCAATCAAATTCAACGAGTTTACGAGAAGCAAATCACCTCTTACGTTTTCCCGGGAGATCCAAGCCACGGAAGCACATTTATCCATCTGGATGATTTGTGCACTGCCATCATCCGAGCCGTAGATTTACGGAAAGATCTGCCGCCCGAATTAACCCTTAATATCGGCGAAGCGGAAACTCTTTCTTATAGTGAAATTCAGGCTATCGTCAGCAAACAGATATTCGGAAGGGAAAGGAAAATCATTCGCATACCTAAATTCCTGGCTAAAGCGGGGGCAAGCCTGCAAAACCTGTTGGGCAAAACATTTATCAAACCCTGGATGGTAGATCTGGCAGATGACCATTTTGAACTTGACAGCTCTAAAGCCCGCGAAATGCTTGACTGGAAACCGCAGCACTCTCTCCGGGAAACGCTTCCGGAAATGATATCAAATCTGAAAAAAGATACCGCTGCGTTTTACAAAATCAATAACCTTCAGTAGTCAATCTCCAAAATTTGCGAGTATATGAAAGAGCATCACACCCATGAAAACGGACCGGGGCAGAACCCGGCGAGGTCAGATCAACCGGATAAAAAGAAGGAAACTTATACCTGTCCAATGCACCCCGAAGTGAACACTGATGGGCCAGGCGACTGTCCGAAATGCGGCATGAAACTAGTATCAAAAGGAGAAGAAGCGAAACAGAATGAAAAGATTGTCAACCACTACAATACGCTATTCTGGACCCACTCTGTTAATATTCTGCTCGGTTTTTTCCTCATTGCTTCGCCATTTACTTTTGGTTATCAAAGCAGTGCGATGGTCTACAGCGATATTATTAGCGGTATTCTACTCATCCTCTTTAGCTTATTATCCGCAAACCCGTTCAGGCTTTGGGCACCTTGGGCATCATCGGTGGTTGGGGCCTGGCTGTTATTCGCCCCTTTGGCATTCTGGGCGCCCGATGCCGCCGCCTATTTTACCGACAGTATTGTAGGTATTCTCGCTATTAGTTTTTCCGTTTTAATTCCAGAGATGCCGGGAATGATGAAAATGATGATGACCATGCCCGCCGGACCAGAAACGCCTCCGGGTTGGAGCTATAATCCATCATCATGGCTGCAACGGGCACCCATTATTGTCTTGGGTTGGATTGGTTTTTTCGGTTCACGCTATCTTACCGCCTATCAGCTCGGCTATATTGACCATGTTTGGGATCCGTTTTTCGGAAGCGGTAGCCAGGAGGTTCTCACATCTGCGGTTTCTAAATCTTTTCCAATTTCTGATGCCGGCCTTGGGACGTTCTCTTACACCATAGAAGCGCTCATGGGCTACATGGGCATGTCTGACCGCTGGCGCACCATGCCATGGATGGTTGCCTTTTTCGGAATTTTGGTTGTGCCGTTGGGAGTAATCAGTATTATCCTTATCATTCTACAACCGGTAGCGGTTGGCTTTTGGTGCACAATATGTTTGCTTACTGCTGTAGCTATGTTAATCATGATTCCGCTTACGCTGGATGAGGTCGTTGCGATGATCCAATTTTTGGTTAAACGTGTAAAAGCCGGAAAGCCTTTCTGGAGAACTTTTTGGATGGGGGATACCGTTGAAGGGGGAAGTGTAGATAGCCGTACTCCCCGGTTCACGGATGCGCTAACCAAAACAACACCCGCTATGTTTTGGGGTGTTAATATTCCATGGAACCTATTGCTCTGTACCGCCGTTGGTCTTTGGTGGATGTTTTATCCAGGAAGTTTCGGCATAACCGGTACCGTGGCCAACAATTTTACAACTATAGGGGCTTTGGTAGTTACTTTTTCAGTAATCGCCATGGCAGAAGTCGGGCGCATCATAAGATTTATTAATGTGTTGCTAACTGCCTGGTTAATTGGAAGTGTGTTAATAGCAGGAGATGCAACTCGCCTTGCGATTATTAATTCCGTCGTCACCGGAATTGTATTAATTGGTTTGAGTATTCCAAAAGGGAAAATCAGGGAGACCTACGGAACTTTTGATCGTTACATATTTTAAATGAACAAAAATGAAAACAGTTCAGCGTTTTAAAATTAAGTTGCTGTGATAACCGAAGTTCCGCCGGGGCTGGACGTGCTATCGTGTTGCGTGAAATTTTAGTAGGCTGCTATTTCTCCTCCACTCCATTCATTGCAATTTGGCAGCAGACATAGTTAATTTCTTTACCTTTCGTTAACTTAATCTTATCAGAATGGAATCAAAGTCGGGAAATGTTCTCACCCATTGGATGGCCGAAAATGGTGTTGCTATTCTCCGCATTAGTATCGGCGTTATATTTTTATGGTTTGGGGTGTTAAAATTCTTCTCGGGAGTAAGTCCTATGGAAAGTCTTTCGGTTCGTACGGTTGATGTGCTTACGTTTCATATGTTTTCCGGTAAGGCCATGGCGGTGGGGCTTGCCAGCTTAGAAAGCCTGATAGGCCTTGGCCTCTTAACCGGCAAGTTCTTAAAAGCTACGTTAATTCTGCTACTCGTGCAATTGCTGGGGGCCATATCGCCGGTTGTTATTTTCCCGGCCGAGGTGTTTAATGTTATTCCCATCGTGCCAACGCTTGCCGGACAGTACATCATAAAAGACATCGTTTTGATAAGTGCAGGAATTCTGATTGGCGGAACGGTGCGGGGCGGAAAATTGATAGCGGACCCGCAGGTAGCCAACCGGGCAAAGGTGATGGAGAATCAAAAACTGGACGATGAAAAGAAAAGATCAAAATAAAATGGAGCCTGAGGAAGGCATTAAAATAATTCTGTTTGATGTTAATGAAACCTTATTAGACATGTCAAAACTAAAGCAGGGCGTAAACGGCCTGTTTGATAACCCGCTCGGTTTTCGGGTTTGGTTTGGCTTGCTACTTCAATACTCGCTGGTAGATTCGCTAACTACCTACCATAATTTTACCGAGATAGCCGACGCCACACTTCAAATGGCAGGCGCTTATTTTGAAAAATCAACAGGCGAAGAGGAAAGAAATCAGGTTTTGTCGGTTATCAAAGAATTACCACCGCATCCCGAGGTTTATGAAGCTCTGGAACTTTTGAAAAAAGCTGGCTACCGTTTAGCCACCTTAACCAACTCGCCAATGGCAACGTTAAGTGCTCAATTAAAATATGCGCAGATAGACGGGTATTTTGAAGCTGCTTTGAGTATTGATTCGGTAAAAAAGTACAAACCCGCCGTACAAACATATCAATATGCG
>JBGTBV010000092.1:0-4490 GCA_041749185.1 Daejeonella sp.
AGCAGGAAGTGCCGGTTGCCGGTAAAACCCAATTGCAAATTACTTTACAGCCAGATGAAAATGCGTTGAACGAAGTAGTGGTTGTGGGTTATACTTCTCAAAAGAAATCATCCATTACTGGCGCAGTGAGTACGGTTGCCATGGATGATTTAGAAAAAACGAGAGTGGCCGATGTAGCGCAGGCCTTACAAGGGCAGGTGGCCGGTGTATTTGTTTCGGCCAATACAGGTGCGCCTGGCGATGGAATTAAAATAAGGATCAGGGGCGAGGGCACTTTGGGAAATAACGATGTGCTTTATGTGGTAGATGGCGTTCCTACTCGCGATATTTCGTTTCTCAATCAGGCCGATGTGAAATCAATGACCGTATTAAAAGATGCTTCTGCCGGTGCTATTTACGGTTCCAGGGCGGCGGGCGGCGTGGTGGTAATTACTACAAGCAGCGGTCAAAAAGGTAAGACAAGTGTAAACGTCGACTATTTCTCAGGCCTGTATAATGCCACTAACCTGCCTCAGATGCTGAATACGGATCAGTATTTAGCGGTAAAAGATAAAGCCTGGCACAATACCATCGGCAATTCAGCCACCGCTATCAGTCCGTACATGGCCGATAGGAGCCGGGCAGATCTGGCCAACACCAATTGGTTGAATGAGTTATTCAGTTCCGGAAAATCACAAAATTTTCAGGCATCGGCCAGCGGCGGTACGGAGAAACTTCAGTACTTACTTTCAGCCGGCTATTTCGGGCAAAATGGTATAGTCGTTTCTGATAATGATAAATACCAGCGACTTAATTTAAGAACCAACATTAACGCCGATGTTTCTGACCGTTTTAAAGTAGGTACAAATCTGCAACTGACCTACGCCAGGCAGGATAGAATCGCATCAAGCGGCGAAAGCGTTATCCGGTATGCCGCACTAAGAACTCCGGTGGTATCTGTTTTTAAAAGCGAATCCGACCCCACCTACTCGGCGTCTAATCCTTATACCGATTTGCCTTTCTATCTCAATAACAATAGCAATGGTGGCTGGTCTAAAAACTACGAATTTGTGGGCAACCCGCTGGCTTTTGTGGATTTTACCGATGATGAACGCAAAACTTATCAAACATTTGGAAATGTGTTTGGCGAATATGCTTTCTTAAAAGATAATACCTTAAGATTCCGGTCAAATGTCGGCGCTGATATTACGTTTTCGCATAACAAAAATTTCGCCCAGAATTTCGGTGATGATAACGACAACGATCCAGGAGAGCTTTATCCGGGTATGGGCCGTAATAACCGGCCAAATAACCTCGATGAAAACCGTGGCGAAGCCATGACCTTCACCTTCAGTAATACGTTAAATTATGTGAAGACTTTAAATGATAAGCATAGCATTAACGCGTTGGCGGGAACGGAGTATATCAATTATAAAACCTCCGGAATTGGTGGCAGCCGGCAAAACTTTGATATCGCGACTAATACGTTCCGGTACCTTGATTACGGTAGTTCGCCCAATCAGCGCAGTGGTGGTTCTGCCAACGAGTGGAACTTACTATCCTTCTTTGCTTCGCAAACTTATGGCTACGAAAATAAATATTTTTTAACCTCTACCATCCGGGCAGACGGCTCCAGCCGCTTTGGCCCCAATAATAAATGGGGATATTTCCCTTCTGTTTCCGCAGGCTGGAAAGCCTCTGACGAGACGTTCCTTGCAAATTACGACTGGTTGTCTAATTTACAATTCCGGGCTAGCTGGGGAAAATCAGGAAATCAGGAGATACCAAACTATGCTTACGAAACTATTGTAAGCCAGGTTGGAGGCGTGGTAAATATAGACCGTTACGGAAACCCGGATTTAAAATGGGAAACTACCGCACAAACCAACTTCGGTTTGGACATGGCTGTGTTAAATAATAAGCTGTCTTTCTCTGCAGATTACTTTATTAAGAATACAAGCGATATAATATTGCCTGTCGGATTACCGGCTGTTTCTGTTGGTGTAATTCAACGAACTTTTATTAACGCCGGCGAAGTGAGCAACAAAGGATTTGAGTTTGGCCTTAATTACCGGAATAGCGACCGGGCTTTTAAGTACGGCGCCAATGCCAACCTGGCAACGCTTACTAACCGGGTGGATAAATTGTTTACATTTTTGCCAAATATTATTGATGATGCCACACGGACCAGAACGGAGGCCGGGCAAGCCATCAGTTCATATTTCGGTTACGTGTTTGATGGCATTTACCAAAATACAGCCGAAGTGAACAGCCATTTATTCGCCAACACAAACGGCACCCAGCCGGGCGATATCAAATTTAAAGATTTAGATGGTGATGGCCAGATAAACGCTAACGACCGGAATTTTATCGGCAATCCAATCCCAAAACTAACGTACGGTTTCGCTTTTTCATCAGACTTTAAGCAATTTGATTTTTCGTTTCTGTTGCAGGGGGTTCAGAGTGTAGACCGCTATAATGACATGAAACAAATCCTCAATTATGATACCCGCCCGTTTAATTCTACAACAGATGTGTTAAACAGTTGGGATGGCGAAGGAAGCAGCAATACTACGCCGCGGCTTACTTTTAACAACAACGGCGGCGGCAACGTCTCCAGTGTTTTTGTTGAAGATGCTTCGTACTTAAGATTGAAAAATATTGAAGTAGGGTATACTTTCAAAGCCGGCAAAATAGGTGTGCAAAACCTTCGCCTTTACGCATCGGGCCAAAATGTGTTTACGGTAACTAAATACACCGGTCTTGATCCCGAGTCAACGTCGTTGATAGACAAAGGAACTTATCCTCAATCTACCGCCTTTATTTTTGGCGCAAGAGTTAAATTGTAAACTGTTCATTTTAAAATTCAGATCATGAAATTAATATATAAAATAGGGTTTGTAGTGGCCATCGCATCAATCGCAAGTTGTAAAAAGCAGTTAACTACAGAACCCATTGGATTACTTACCCTCGACCAGGTAAATGCTACCCCAACCATTAACACGGTAGTAACTTCGGTACGCTCGTCGTATCAACTGCTTAGCAGCAGGTTGAATTTTTTAGCGGAATGGGATTGGGGAGGTGGCTTAGTATTTCAGAATGACTACATCATGCAGGACATCGCCTCGGATGATATGGAAAAGAAATGGAACGCAGATGGCGACCAGCCCTGGATGGACGATATCAACAACTTCACCTTTACCTCTACCAACGGTGGCCCCAACGGCCTCTGGAAATACAATTATGAGGGCATAAAACGGGTAAACATCGCCATTAGCTTTTTAACCAAGGCAGATATCGAAACCATTACCGGCATTTCTACAGTCCGCAAAAATCAATTACTGGGCGAAGCTTATTTTTTAAGGTCGTACTACTACTTCAGTCTGGTAAGTAATTTCGGCGATGTTCCGCTAATTTTGGCTCCCGTTCTTACTTTCCAGGAAGCTTTTGATGTAGCGGTACGGACGGACAAAATTCTGGTATGGGAGAGCGTTAAAGCGGATCTGAGTACCGCAAAATCCCTGCTCCCCAACACAAAATTTTCTTCTGATACCGAAAAATGGCGGGTTAGCAAGGGTGCGGTAATAGCACTACAGGCAAAATCTGCTTTATACACTCAAAAATATGCCGAGGTAGTTACATTGGTGTCAGAATTAGAAGCGCTGGGTTTTTATAATCTCAACGCCAATTATTTTGATTCTTTTGATGCCACCAAGGAATTTGCCGATAACGAGGTTATCTTTTCTTACGACCATCAAACCAACCAGACCCCAAGAAACGGCAATGGGATCTGTGCCCCTTTAGGATGGGGATTTTTTGCGCCCAGCGCTAATTTTCTTGCCGCTTTCGAGCCAAATGATCCCAGGAAATTTTACACCGTTGATGCGCCTAATCAGAATGTAAATAAGATGCTGGGCTCGTTAGATGGCACCAATAAAGGGAATGACGATGCCGCCGTTAATAAAGTGTATATCCGGATGGCCGATGTGCTGTTGTGGAAAGCAGAAGCTTATATAGAAATAGGGAATTTACCGGGGGCAATAGCCATTATCAATCAGATTAGGGCAAGGGCCAGAAATTCGGTAACCGCCACCGGCACCAGTCCGCCAGCGGGATCTTTACCCGATAGGGCCTCTTCAACTGATAAAGCTACCGTAACCGGGTGGCTGATATCTGAAAGAAGGGTGGAGCTTGGTTTCGAATCGCAACGAATGGCCGATTTAAAAAGATGGGGGATTGCAGAAACAGTGATGGCTGCACATGGCAAAAACTTCCAGGATCGCCACAATCTTTACCCAATCCCACAAAGTGAGATTGACGCTTCTGCCGGAACCCTAACACAGAATGCAGGCTTCTAAAAATTATAAAAAAGGGTTAACTCGTCGGATGAATTTGAGTTAACCCTTTTATGATAGTCTTAATACGCAATACTCACTACTCAATACAATTTTAACACACACGGGAACATGAAAGAAAATCCCAATACGCAATATTCAACACCCAATATCAAT
>JBGTBV010000093.1:0-12683 GCA_041749185.1 Daejeonella sp.
AGATTGATGGCAAAACATATGAGCGAAACGCGTTTATGGTCAGTATAGCCAACTCATCGCAATATGGAAATAATGCCCATATTTCTCCGTTTGCCTCTGTAAATGATGGCTTTCTTGATGTTTGCATCGTCCATCCGTTTCCGCTTTATTTTTTTCCGGTTATAGGATACCACATATTCAGCAAATTAGCGCACCGCTCAAAGTTTATCGAAATAATCCGCGGATCAGAGATTAATATCATCCGCGAAAGCGCAGGAGTAGTGCATGTTGACGGAGAACCAACGATGATGGAACCAAACCTGAAAATCGGTATTAAACCGTTATCACTTTGTGTATTAAGCTAAGTGCGATAAAATTTTACCAATTACCAAGCTAAATGGCTAAGAAAGACAAACCTGCTGGTGGCGTTGTATATTCCACAAACCCCCAATTTATTTACCAGAGCGAGCCTTTAGATGAGCAGATTACACTACCGCCGGCTCAGCAAAATCTTCGAATTCAATTGGATAAGAAACATCGGGGAGGTAAAGCCGTTACGGTATTAACTGGTTTTGCAGGTACTGATGCTGATCTGCAGGCGCTCGGTAAAACCCTTAAACAAAAGTGCGGAGTTGGCGGATCTGTAAAAAATGGCGAGATTTTGGTTCAGGGAGATTTCAGAGAAAAAATCATGACTTTACTGCTGAGCCAGGGGTTTAAAGTAAAAAAAATCGGAGGATAAAAACCGGTATAATTTCCAAACTATCATCCTGAATTTTAATGTATTATCGCTTAGTGTATTCTATACAATTAGCTGATACTTAGCAGTTTTATTTTCGCAAAGGCTATTTTAACTTCTTACTTTTACAAGATATTTTAAATAGCGAACCGGTTATTATGATCAAAAACTTACAAAACAATTTAAACCTAAAATATCTGAATTTGGATAAAGCGAAGGCAATACACTATCAGCTTTCGCCCGCTCAATTAATAGAAATTGCCGTTAAAAAAGGCGAAGGAACTTTAGCCGATAATGGTGCCTTGGCTATAGACACCGGAAAGTATACCGGGCGCTCGCCAAAGGATCGGTTTATTGTAGACGATGCAATAACCCGCAGCACGGTTTGGTGGGGAGACATCAATATTAAATTTGACGCTGATAAGTTCGATTCACTTTACAATAAATTAGCAGCGTATCTTTCAGACCGGGAAATTTTTGTACGTGATGCCATGGCATGCGCTGATACCGATTACCGTCTGGGAATACGGGTAGTTACAGAAACCGCCTTCCAAAACCTTTTTGCAAACAACCTCTTTTTGCGCCCGGTTGAATTATCAGTTAATAAAATCCCGGAGTGGACTGTTATCGCGGCACCTGGTTTTCTAGCCATTCCTGAGCAGGACGGAACACGGCAGCCGAATTTTGCGGTGATTAATTTCAGTAAAAAAATAATTCTCATTGGCGGCACCGGCTATACCGGCGAAATAAAAAAAGGCATATTTTCTGTGCTGAACTTTCTGCTTCCTCATAACCGGAATGTGCTATCTATGCATTGCTCGGCGAATGTGGGCATTGAGGGAGATACGGCTATCTTCTTCGGACTTTCCGGCACCGGCAAAACTACCCTGTCTGCCGATCCCGAAAGGGGTTTAATTGGAGACGATGAACATGGCTGGAGCGAAAATTCTGTTTTTAATTTTGAAGGTGGCTGTTATGCCAAATGTGTAGACTTAACTGCGGAGAAAGAACCGCAGATTTATAATGCCATCCGGTTTGGCGCACTGCTCGAAAACACCAATTATTACGCAGGAACGCGAAGGGTTGATTTTACCAACACCGAAAAAACAGAAAATACACGTGTTGCTTATCCCATTAATTTTATTGATAACGCCGTCGAACCCTCGATAGCTTCGGTGCCGAAGAACATATTTTTTTTAACTGCCGATGCGTTTGGCGTGCTTCCGCCTATTTCTAAGTTAAGCCCGGGGCAGGCCATGTACCATTTTATTTCTGGCTACACTGCCAAGGTTGCCGGCACCGAAGCTGGCGTGACCGAACCCCAAACCACTTTCTCGGCCTGTTTCGGGAAGGCATTTCTGCCGCTGCATCCCACACGTTATGCCGAGCTTCTGGGAAAGAAGATGAAGGAAAGTGAAGTGAATGTATGGCTTGTTAACACCGGCTGGACGGGTGGACCTTACGGAACAGGTAGCCGTATGAAACTGGCTTATACCCGTGCGATGATCAAAGCGGCGTTGAAAGGAAACCTTAAAACGGTTGATTATCAGAAGCATCCGGTTTTTGGTTTGATGATGCCGTTAACGTGTCCCGAAGTGCCCTCAGAAATTTTAAACCCTCGAAATACCTGGAAAAGCAAAATTGAGTACGACCAAAAGTCGGCAAGACTTGCACATGCATTTGTCGAAAATTTTAATCAATTTTCAGAGTTCGCAAGTGTAGAAATATTGCAATCGGCACCCAAAATAGCCGTAACGGTGTAATTGTAAATTTTACACTTAATATTTGCAATTCCGCTAAAAAATAGTTTTCATTGTAAAAGATTGTCTCGAAAAGAGGCAATTTTTTTTTAGGGATGGTTAAGTCCTCTTTCGGGCTTTTTGGTGTTGCGGTAACAAAATAAGTTTATATTTAGCACTCGTTAAGAAGTTTTAGCTGCTTCAATTGAAACAGAAATCTGCTAACTCTGTATCATTATAAAACATTCAAATGCAAATCAATTAATTCATATATTTAATCAACAACTAAAAACTAAAATCTAAAAAAATGGCAAACGCACCAAAACCAACAACAGCGAAGAAAGAGAGCTCTGGTTCAAGCATTTTTGCAAGTTTATCGATTGTCATCTGCATTGTCATCGGTATACTTCTATGGAGATTCGTAATGGGAGATCCATCAAACTTTCAAGGTGGCAGCAACGAAAACCAGCCTCTGGAAGGAAATTACTTTGGCATGGTTTATAAAGGAGGTTATGTGGTTCCGGTGCTTATGGGGTTATTTTTGATGGTAATCGTGTTTTCGTTCGAACGTTTTTTTGTGATCAACAAAGCAACCGGGAAAGGTAATATTGATTCATTTGTGAAGAAGATTCAAACTTTTTTAAGCTCCGGTAATATTGACGCAGCTATAGCCGAGTGCGATAAACAGGAAGGGTCTGTAGCCAACGTAATCAAATCGGGCCTGAAGAAATATAAGGAAATGGAGGTTGAGCAGAATATGGATACTGAACAGAAATGCCTGGCCATCCAGAAGGATATTGAAGAAGCAACGGCTTTAGAGATGCCAATGCTTGAGCAAAACCTAACCGTTATTGCCACATTGGTTTCCATCGGTACATTAATGGGTCTTTTGGGAACTGTAACCGGTATGATCAAGGCGTTTGCCTCGTTGGCAACAGCAGGTTCTCCCGATCAGGCTCAATTGGCGAACGGTATTTCTGAAGCCTTAATCAATACTGCCACCGGTATTGCCACATCAGCCTTAGCCATTATCATGTACAATCTTTTCACTTCGAAAATTGATAAGTTGACGTATTCGATTGACGAAGCCGGTTTTTCAATTGTACAGACTTACGCAAGTACTCATAAATAAAAGATTTGAAAAAAAATATCCCGGCCTTGTGGAAAAGCCGGGATATTTTCATCTCTAAATTAAACGTACTAAAAATTATAAAATTTAAGCAATGCCAAAAGTTAAAATTGCAAGAAAAAGTACCGCTATTGATATGACAGCGATGTGCGACGTGGCGTTTCTGTTGCTTACATTCTTTATTTTGACAGCAACCGCACGCCAGCCAGAACCATTGCCTGTAGATACCCCCGCCTCAACGGTTAAAATTAAACTTCCGGATACGGATATTGCAACCATAACAATAGGTAGCGACAAGGTTTTCTTCGGAATTCCCGGACAAGACATCCGCCGCCTTCTTTTAGAAAAGATGGGAGAAGTGTATGGAGTTGAATTTACAGAGCAGGAGAAAAGACGTTTCGCCCTGGTTGAATCTTTCGGAGTTCCCATCGGTAATTTAAAGCAGATCATCAATCTGAAAGGCGAAGAGCGAAACCAGCCTGGTTTGCAAACCGGTATCCCAGTAGATTCTGTTGGCGTAAGAGCTTCCGAACTTCATCAATGGGTTTATCAGGCCCGTTTGGCAACCAAAGAGCTGCATAATGAGGATATGCGGGTGAGTATTAAAGGTGACGCCAAAGAGGAATACCCTAGAATACAAAAGGTGATAGACATTTTGCAGAGTCAGAATGTAAACAAGTTTAGTTTGATTACCTCATTAAGAGGTGCAGATAAATAAAGTATTAAATATTTAAAACATGGCAGAATTAGATACCTCCGGCGGGGGTGGCAAAAAGGGCGGTAAGGTAAGAAGCAAGAAAATGTCTACGCGGGTTGATTTAACCGCGATGGTGGATTTGGCTTTTTTACTGATTACTTTCTTTATGTTAACCACCACGCTGGCAAAGCCTCAGGCGATGGACCTGGCGATGCCCGATAAAGATGCTACCGATCAACAAGAGCTTACCGTTGCCGACAATCGTTCGATGACGATTTTGTTGGGATCTGGAAACCGGTTAGAGTGGTATATGGGTTCGGTTGACAATCCCCTAACCCCACCCTCTGTAGATGGGTATGGGAAAAATGGCATCAGAAAGGCTCTTATCGAAAAATCAAAAGAAGTGGTTGGCATTACCGGCGACCCTAAAAAAGGTTTAATTGTATTGATTAAACCCAGTGATAAGTCAAACTACAGAAATTTGGTAGATATTTTAGACGAGATGAAAATTTCGAACATTCAACAATACGCTATTGTTGATATTTTTGAACCCGAAATTGAGTTATTAAAACGCGACGGTATTTACAACTAAGGTTTACTTATAATTTTAAAATTAAAAACGATGTTCGGCTCAAAATTAGATTTATTTAAAACGCAATGGCTTGATGTGGTGTTTGCCGGGCGAAATAAAGCTTATGGCGCCTATGAATTGCGAAAGGGAAACTCCAAGACAACAAACAAGGCTGTAATAGTTGGAGCGCTTTTGTTCATTGCGTTGGTTTCTACCCCCCTTATCGTCCGCCTTATACAGGGTGCGATGCCTGAGGAAGAGCAATTTAAAGTAACGGAGGTAGTATTGGCGCCTCCGCCACCAATTGACAAAACCGAGGTTCCGCCTCCGCCACCCGAACCGCCTAAACCAAAAGTCGATCAGGTAAAATTTCCGCCTCCCGTAGTAGTTCCGGCAGAAGAGGTTCGGGATGAAGAGCCCCCAACTGTTGAAGAACTTAAGGTTGCCGACCCGGGACAAAAAACAATAGAGGGAGATCCAAACGCAGAAATCAGAATTGACGAGCCGGTTGGTAACGCACCCAAAGAGGCCGCGGTAACTGAAGATGTGAACACTATTTTCACCAGTGTGGAAGTTTCACCAGAGTTTCCCGGCGGGATACAGAAATTTTATTCATACCTGCAAAAAAATTATCGTTACCCTCCTATGGCCCGCGAGCAGGGCGTATCCGGAAAAGTAATCATGCAGTTTGTTGTAGAACGTGATGGCAGTTTAACCGATATAAAAGTATTGCGTGATTTAGGACTTGGGACGGGTGAGGAAGCGATCAGGTTGTTGAAAAGCATGCCTAAGTGGAAGCCTGGAATACAAAACGGGCGACCTGTTCGTGTGGCATACACATTACCTTTCGCACTAAATTTGGCAGGGCAATAACGATGTCATTTGATAAAAGAGATCAGAAATCGCCCGCAAGGCGATTTCTGTTTGTTTTAGGCCTGCTGATGTTTTCTTTGTATCTGATATTGGGGGTAGCCGTTATTTTTTGGCAAGATTTTCCCATACAACTTGATTTAGGATATCGGATCGCATTTGGTGTGCTGCTTATTGGCTATTCATTTATCCGGTTTGTTCGGCTTCTTAAAAATTAAAGACGTATGAAAGTTCGATTTAGCTCCGGTTTAGCTTTTTTTATACTTCTATTGGCCTTTGCCTGCCAGAACAATTCAAAGCCAATCACAACGCTTACCAGCGGTGAGGTGCAAATTGTGGTTGATGAATCATTCGCCCCAATAATTGAAGATCAGGCTTATGTATTTGAAAGCACTTATACCAAAGGTAAACTGAACCTGATATTTAAACCGGAGAATGAAGTACTGAAGTTGTTTCTTACTGACAGCGTACGGGTGGCAGTGCTTTCCAGAGAATTAACTGGGGAAGAATCTCGATTTTATCAAAATAAAAACATTGATGTTCACGTTACTCGTTTCGCAATAGACGGTATTGCTTTGATCACCCATCAGTCTGCTGAAGATTCGCTAATTACTGTAACTGAAATCATTTCCATAATGAAGGGGCAGGGCACAAAGGGTAAAAGTTTGGTCTTTGATAATCCAAACTCCAGCACGGTCAGGTTTATGAAAGACCTTGCCGGTGTAAAGGAGCTTCCTGCGGCTGGGGTTTATTCGCTGAAATCAAATAGAGAAGTGATTACGTACGTTAATCAAAACCCTGGTAGTATTGGTGTTGTTGGCATTAATTGGCTGGTTCAGCCCGAGGAAGAGATGGAAAAGGAAGTTGAATCTTTAAAAATTTTGGGAGTTCGGAATTTACCCGGAACGCCGGGCGGTGAGGGCTATTACCGCCCAAATCAGAACGACCTTGCTTTGGGCTTTTATCCCTTAACCCGAAACTTATACATCATTAATGGGGAGGCAAGAACAGGTTTGGGCACAGGATTTGCATCTTTTCTCGCCGGAGAACGTGGGCAGAGGATCGTACTAAAATCCGGACTATTGCCCGACAGTATTCCATCACGGCAAGTGATCATTAAACAAAACAATTAACCTTTTAAAATTCGAATGATGAAAATGATGAGAAAGATAGCAAATGCAACCTTGGGGCTGATTTTGGTAGGTTCGTCTGTATTTGCTCAAAGCTTAGCCGACGCTATAAAGGCGACTGACGCAGAGCAATATCAAAAAAGTAAATCCATATTAAAGGGTTTAATATCCTCTCAGCCTGCCACGGCAGAGAATTATTACCATTTAGGAAACGTTTATTTAAAGACGGATTATATCGACTCAGCCAAAATGACATACAATAAGGGAATAGCCGCAGATGCAGAGTTTCCTCTTAATTATGTAGGGCTTGGCGCAGTTGATCTGGCGTTAAATGTACCAAATCCGAAAACGCATTTTGACAAAGCAATTTCGTTGACAAAACGCAAGGATCACCAGACGTTCTTAGCGATTGGCAAGGCTTACGTAGCAGCCCCTAAACCGAATGGGACCGCAGCTATCGCGGCATTGGAAAAGGCCAAAGAGATTGAAGATAAAGATGCGGCGATTTATCTTGCGTTGGCCGACGCTTATCGTTCACAACAAAAAAACAGCGAGGCTTTCAGCAACTACCGAACAGCTTTTGACATGGATAAAAACTTGTTGAGGGCCAAAGTAGAATTAGGCGTTTTAAATAAGCTTTCTAAAGCTTACCCTGAATCTGTAGCGGAATTTAACAGTGTGGTAGCTATAAATCCCAATTACGGTCCCGCCTATCGCGAACTTGCAGAAACCTATTATTATTGGGGAAACGCGGAGTCGTCAAAATATGACGAGCGTATTAACCAGGCATTGCAGTACTACGAAAAGTATATGGATCTTACAGATCGCTCGCTGGAGTCGCGTGAGCGACATGCAACATTTTTAATTCTAACTAAGAAATACAAAGAGCTTGAAGCAGAAGCGAATGCAATGGCTCAGATTGATAAAACTAATCCGCGTATTTTCAGATATCTGGGCTATGCCGCCTACGAAAATGGCAATTATCCCGCGAGTGTAAAGGCTCTGGAAGATTTCATCGCAAAGGTAGACACCAGCCGCATCATCCCTCAAGACTATTTATATCTGGGGCAGGCTCAGATAAAAATTCCGGGCTCTGAATCTAAAGGTATTGAGAATCTGAAGACTGCTATTGCGCTTGATTCTACAAATGCGGAAGTAATGAGCGACATCGGAAAGGCCTTGTTTTCAGCAAAAAAATACGCAGATGCTGCCGAGACATTTGAAATTGCTGTCGCAAATCCGGAATCTAAAACAAAGGCTTACGATAGTTTTTACCTGGGCATGTCTAATTATTTTAATTACGCCACTCAGGCAAACGCCAAAGGTACAGAGCCCAATCAAATGTTACTCACCAAGGCAGATTCTGCTTTCAGCTACGTAATCCAGGTATCGCCTACATCTCCCGACTCCTATTTGTACAGAGCCAGAGTTAAAAAATTGGTAGATGACCAGGAAAACATGCAAGGCTTAATGGTTCCCGACTATGAGAAATACCTCGAATTAGTTTTGGCTAAGCCTGATGCAACCTCAGAGTCGAGAGTAAAAAACACTGTAATCGAAGCTTACAAAAACTTAGGTGCATTCTACCAGCGTAGCGATGTTGAGAAGGCTAAAGAATACTTTAAAAAAGTGATTGAATTAGAGCCTTCTGACGCTTACGCCCTGAGCGCTTTAAAAGCGTTAAATGGAAGTAAAAAATAAGTATTATTTAAAAATTAGATTTTAAGAGAGCCCCGAGACCTTTGTTTCGGGGCTCTTTCTGTTTATATTTGCAGCGTTTACCGACTTTAGATGGATGCACAAAACACGGCATTAAATTATTTGCCAATAATATTTCAAATTATAGTTGCTCTGGGGTTTGTGGTGCTTACAATGACCATAACGCACCTGATTGGACCGAAAAGAAAAACAGCAGATAAGCTTGTTTCGTTCGAATCGGGCATCAAATCTGTTGGTAATGCCCGGCAGCCGTTCTCAATAAAGTACTTTTTGGTTGCGATTTTATTTGTGCTATTTGATATTGAAGTGATATTTATGTATCCCTGGGCGGTAAATTTTAGAGAATTTGGCGTGGCAGGGTTGATAGAGATGTTTGTGTTTATGGGAACCCTTTTATTAGGTTTCATCTACATCATAAAAAAAGGCGCCCTTGACTGGGATTAAAATTTACAATAGTTAATAAGTTTAAAGCCGGTTGATTTATCATACGGGTTTGTCAGAATACAGATATGAGCGAAGTTAAATTAGTTGAAGCTCCTCCGGGTGTAGAAGGATCGGGTTTTTTTGCTACCTCGATGGAAAAGGTGGTTGGCCTGGCCCGTTCGCATTCGTTATGGCCTTTGCCCTTTGCAACATCCTGCTGCGGTATTGAATTTATGGCCACTATGGGTTCTCATTATGATTTTGCACGATTCGGCTCAGAGCGACCAAGTTTTTCGCCGCGGCAGGCTGATCTGCTGATGGTTATGGGTACGATAGCAAAAAAAATGGGGCCGGTATTGCGTCAGGTTTATATTCAAATGGCAGAACCCCGTTGGGTAATGGCAGTAGGTGCCTGCGCATCCAGCGGTGGAATTTTCGACACTTATTCTGTATTGCAGGGAATTGATGAGATTATTCCGGTTGATGTGTATGTGCCGGGTTGCCCTCCCCGGCCCGAAGGTATTATTGACGGGTTTAATAAAATCCAGGAATTAGTAAGAAATGAATCGTTGCGACGTCGGCAATCGCCCGAGTACCAGGAACTTTTATCCCGATATGGAATTTTGTAGATGAATAAATTAAGCAACGAAGCCGTATCGCAAAAACTGTCGGCAAGATTTAGCGAGCATATTTCTATTCCTGCTGAACCCTACGGGCTGTTAACGTTTGAAACCGCAAAAGACAAAATTCAAGAGGTTTTAAAATTTTTAAAGGAAGATGAAGAATTGCAGTTTACCTATTTGACAGATATTACCGGCATTCATTTTCCCGATCTGGAAGCGGGCATCGGCGTAATTTATCATCTGCACAGCCTCGTAAATAATGTACGCGTTCGCATAAAAGTATTTTTAGATACGCAAAATCCCCTAATTCCGTCGGCCACTAATTTGTGGGAAGGTGCTAACTGGATGGAACGCGAAACCTACGATTTTTTCGGGATCGTATTTGAAGGGCACCCAAATTTAGTTCGTATTCTCAACGTAGACGAGATGACTGTTTTCCCGATGCGTCGTGAATATCCGCTTGAAGATCCAAACCGGGTTGATAAAAAAGACTATTTCTTCGGAAGATAAATGAATAATTTCCCAGTTTATACAGACAACGATCCGCAAAAGGATACTATAACCCTAAATTTAGGGCCTACGCATCCGGCTACGCACGGCGTTTTTCAAAACGTGCTGGAGATGGATGGCGAACGCATTGTGAGCGGTGTTTCTACTATTGGGTACATCCATCGGGCTTTCGAGAAAATTGCCGAACACCGTCCGTTTTACCAGATTACGCCGCTAACAGACCGGATGAATTATTGCTCGTCGCCCATCAATAATATGGGCTGGCACATGACGGTAGAAAAGCTTTTAAATATCGAAATGCCCAAAAGGGTTGACTACATGCGAGTAATTGTAATGGAGTTGGCCCGGATATCAGATCATTTAATATGCAACGGTATTTTAGGAGTAGATACCGGGGCTTTTACCGGTTTTCTATGGCTGATGGAAGAACGCGAGCACATTTATGAGATTTATGAAGAGATATGTGGTGCACGGCTAACAACCAACATGGGTCGCATTGGCGGGTTTGAGCGAGACTTTAACGATATCGCCTTCGCGAAAATCAAAAAGTTTTTAGAGAAATTCCCGCCCATATTAAAGGAATTTGAGAAGTTATTCAACCGCAACCGGATTTTTATTGAGCGCACATCTGGAGTTGGATCCGTTTCACCCGAAACTGCCTTAAACTACAGCTGGAGCGGCCCGATTTTAAGAGCTACCGGTGTTGATTATGACGTGCGTGCCCATGAGCCTTATTCATCATATGAAGATTTCGACTTTGACATCCCGGTAGGGAATACCGGAGATGTGTATGACCGGTACATTGTTCGGAACGAAGAAATGTGGCAAAGTCTGCGTATTATAGAGCAGGCCTTAAAAATGATTGAGAAGGAGCCAAAGGGTATATTTCATGCAGACGTGCCTGAGTTTTACCTGCCGCCCAAGGAGGAAGTTTATAATAATATGGAAGCCTTAATTTATCACTTTAAAATTGTGATGGGCGAAATTGATACACCCAAAACCGAGGTGTATCATGCAGTAGAAGGAGGCAATGGAGAGTTGGGATTTTATTTGGTGAATGATGGAGGAAGATCTCCGTATCGTTTGCATTTCAGAAGACCCAGTTTCATAAATTATCAAATGTATGCCCCCATGAGTGCCGGCATGCTCCTGTCTGATGCCATTATTAATATGAGTAGTTTAAACGTAATTGCCGGAGAGTTAGATGCTTAAAGTAACAGAAACAGAACACATTGATTTTAGCACTGAACTTCTGTCGGAGTTTGAGCAGATCATTAAACGATATCCCGAAGGGAAGCATAAGGCCGCGTTACTTCCAATTCTGCATCTGGTGCAAGCACAGTTTGGCTGGTTAAGCATGCCCGCTATGGAACGAGTGGCCGGATATTTAAATCTGGAGGCTATAGAGGTTTATGAGGTGGCAAGCTTTTACACCATGTTCTTTTTGAAACCACCGGGTAAATACATGCTTGAAGTTTGTCGTACCGGCCCATGCTGTTTGGTTGGTGCAGAAAAAATTATGAAACATTTAGAGACCACATTAGGTGTAAAAGAGGGCGAAGTATCTGCTGATAGCCTTTTTAGCTGGCGGGGAGTTGAATGTTTAGCAGCATGTGGTACAGGGCCCGTTTTGCAGATAGGACCTGAATATACATTTTATGAAAACCTTACCCCAGAAAAAGTAGATCAACTGGTTGAGGCTTTAAAGCAACAGAAAGCATTAGCGAATTAGCAAATTGTCTTATTTGACAAATTGAATATGGCCCGAAAACTATTATTTGAAAATATTAACGTACCCGGAATAAACACTTTCGAAGTATATCGAAAGCATGGTGGTTACCGCTCGGTTGAAAAGGCGTTGAAATCAATGTCAACAGATGATGTGGTTGAGGAAGTTAAAAAATCGGGATTAAGGGGTCGGGGCGGTGCCGGTTTCCCTACCGGGATGAAGTGGAGTTTTTTGGCTAAGCCGGAGGGTAAAGCCCGATACCTGGTTTGCAACGCCGATGAATCTGAACCCGGCACATTTAAAGACCGCTATCTGATGACACATATCCCTCATTTATTGATTGAGGGGATGATCGTTTCAAGTTTTGCACTGGGCGCAACCGTGTCATACATTTATGTTCGCGGCGAAATGATGCCTCAGATCCGTATTCTCGAAAAGGCCATCGCGGAAGCGAAAAACGCAGGCTTTCTGGGCAAGAATATTTTGGGAACTGGCTATGATCTTGAATTATATGTGCAACCCGGAGGCGGAGCATATATCTGTGGAGAAGAAACTGCCCTGATCGAATCGTTGGAAGGAAAGCGGGGAAATCCGCGTATTAAGCCCCCTTTCCCCGCAATTTCTGGTGTTTGGGGTTGCCCCACCGTAGTTAACAACGTGGAATCTATCGCGGCGGTTGTTCCAATAATTAATGACGGTGGAGATGAATACGCAAAAGTTGGCATCGGGCGCAGTACCGGCACCAAATTAATTTCCGCCTCTGGAAATCTTAATAAACCGGGCGTTTACGAAATAGAGTTGGGCCTGCCCGTTGAAGAGTTTATT
>JBGTBV010000094.1:0-3048 GCA_041749185.1 Daejeonella sp.
TAAATCCAACTGATAGGCCATTCGTTCGGCAGAATCAGACTCTGGATCTGCAAATTCATGGATCCCCATGGTTTCCAGTACGGTTCGCTGCAACGGTGTGATAATACGGCTGATAATTCTTTTTACGCCAAGCTGTTTCAGTAGTGCGGCGATCATTATTCCAATACCGGGTGTTTCTCCGATAGCAACAATAACCGCCTCCACATCCTTTAACGGGAGTGTTCTGATAGCTTCCGGACTTGAAGCATCTAATGTTATGGCATGAGTAAAATGATCTTTCCACCTTTCTGTTACTTCATGCTTGTGATCCACACCAATAACCTCGTGTCCTAATGTTACTAGCTTGTGGCCTATTGAAGATCCAAAATTACCCAGGCCGAATACAATAAATTTCATAACACTTTTTGTTTTGTATATCTGTCAATAAATACCGTCACAAATGTCCATTCCGTGTAGTTCATATTTTCGGATGTCAGAAGATTATATCTTCCGTAGGGTACCTGTAATACAATTGTTTTGACTGCGCAACGAAAGCGACAATAACCGTAAGGGCTCCAACTCTGCCGATAAACATGACAACGATAAGTACGCCTTTACTTACAGCGGTTAAGCTAGACGTAATTCCCAAGCTTAGCCCAACCGTACTGAACGCCGAAAACGATTCAAACCCGATTTCAAGTAAACTTTTGTCGCGGTCGTTCATTGAGATTAGAAACACGGAAAGACCTATAACGAGCAGGGAAAGCAGAATGATTGCAAATGCACGCCTGATAGCCTGATCCGAAATATGTGTTCTGTGAAACTCTGTGCGGTCCTTGCCGCGAATAACACTTGCCATATTCAGGATCGCGACAGCAGCAGTAGTCGTTTTAATACCACCACCGGTTGACCCTGGGGAAGCACCAATCCACATCAACAGCAAAAATATCATTACTGTTGGAAGGGTCATCGAAGTCATATTCACGGTGTTAAAACCAGCGGTACGAGGAGTTACAGCGCCAAAAATCGAGGTTACTGTTTTTCCCCATAAAGTCGGATGTTCACTTAGTGTTGAGTGTTGTTCAAAGTACATAAATGAAGCGAAGCCGATAACCAACAATACAATACTCGTCCCCAGTGCCAGGCGCGAAGTAATCTGGAGCACTCGGGTAAAGTTCTCCTGATAGGGATTCCGAAGCAATCGCCGCACAAAGTTAGCTGTCACGATTCGGAAGTAGGTATAAATGTTAAAAAGTATGGGGAATCCCAGACCACCAAGGATAATAAGCAACGCAATTATCAATTGAAAGGAATAATTAAAACGGTATGCCTGGTCGTAAAGACCGTCGGTTAGCGTAGAAAATCCGGCATTACAAAATGCAGAGACGGAATGAAATATTGCGAAAAATACACGTTGCAGCTCCGACTCAAACTGATTGCTTTCAATAGTGCTGAGGATCAATAAAAAACCTATCACCTCGAAAAAGATTGTTACAAGAATGATTCTGAATATCAATTGAATGACATTGTTTATCTGCTTCGAATAGAGCATGTCTTTTAGCACAAGCTGGCCCTGAAACGACACGGAACCAGCGGCAAGATATCCTAGCAGACCAGTGAATGTCATAAAGCCGAGTCCGCCCACTTGTATCAACGCGAGAATAATTATCTTCCCCATGAGAGTAAAATGAGTCGCCGTATCGACCACTATTAATCCTGTTACACAAACTGCACTAGCCGATGTAAAAAAAGCATCGATAACTGTAATCCCGCCCACGGTCGCATTTGGCAGTAACAAAAGCGAAGCACCAATACCTATAAACACTGCAAAACTTGCTACGAAAACGAAGGCCGGATTTACACTTTTTCGGTAAATGAAACGCAGTACGTGAGAAACTTCAGAAAGGAAAAGGAAAATAATACCCGCGAATAGAACTAATTTCTGCATCTGAAATTCTCTTCCGAAAGGTGGAGTTTCAGTCATTATACGCTCTATCGGGTGCATTAAGTAATAAGTAACGAAAACAAAAAAAAGACTGTAGGCGTGGGCTATCCAGGTTCGTCGGTCTCCCCATTCAAACACAAATCGGAGAATTGTTAATGCAAAAAGCCCGACTACTACTTTATGAATAATTGAAAAGACAAAAGAGGGTAGGGCGTAAAACGTGTTGAACCCGACCTCATATACCATCAACCCAAAAAGCAATGAAGTCAGAACGGGAATCAGTGTACCCGTGATCTTAAAGCCTTCATTTGAAATGACCTCAGCAACGTGTCTGCCGCGGTTGATAACCCGTTCGTTGAAGGTTTTCTTTAACCAGACAATCAATCGCAAAAATCGATTAATTATATTTTTGTATTTCATCCATGTCTTTTTATCACATACTTCGAGAGTTTGTATCGTCAGGAATTGGCACAGTAAGTTATTTCACACCTCACCCGATAAAAGTAGTAATTCAACGTTACAAAATCGACTTAGGAACTATTGCTCTAAACCATACTTTACTTCGTTTTCCCAATCCAGCTTCCCCGTCGGGATTAAAATCAAATGTGGTGTGCCATGCGTTTTCCAATTTTCTGTCCTCATCCATCGACTCATGTAGTTTTCTCGCTATAGTATCATCATAAATAACGGCGATACATTCCGTATTTAGATTGGCGCTTCTGGGGTCCAAGTTAAAGGTTCCGATAACTGAAATTTCCTGATCGATTACCATTGATTTCGCATGGAGGCCAAAAACCGGGGTAAAGTTCATCTTTTTCTGAAGGGCACCTGTCATGATTTTGTACCTGATAGCAGCATTGGGTTTGAACTCATAAATATGAATTCCAATTTTTAGCAATTTTTCACGTTCCCGTTGATATCCGCTAAAGGCCTCAAGGTTGTCAGTCGAAGACAAGCTATTTGTGAGTATGTTTACTTCAACACCTCTTTTTATCGCCTCCGAAAAAAGCTGCTGACTAACATCAGTCGTTATTAGATAGGGAGTTTGGATGTTGATGGAAGTCTTCGCTCTCCTGATCAGGCGGATCAAAGACTCGGTACAAACGCCTCCACCCGCGAGACCG